>JBBQUE010000077.1:0-9206 GCA_038212805.1 Bryobacterales bacterium
GGATGCCAGACGATCCGGTTCGTTTCGCCGCCTGCCTATACTCCAAACTCCACGAACTGGATGCGCAAAACTGGGACTGGATCGCTCTCGACCGTCCTCCCAACACGCCCGCTTGGGCCGCCATCCTCGACCGCCTGGAGCGCGCGGCCACGCCATGATAACGCTGACTTGGTTGGGCCACAGTGGCTTCGTTTTACAGTTTCGCGACATCACGTTTTACATCGACCCTGTCCTGGCCCCGCTGAATAACCCGGACCTGATCCTCTGCACTCACGCCGCTCACATTTACCCGGACACGCTGCTTCCCGCGCTGGCCGCTTCGCCCCACGTCAAGATCGTGCTGCCCAAGAGCGCCGCCGATCACGCCCGCGCTCTGGGAATTCCATTTGAACGCATGACCACCACCGATTCCGGCTTGCGGGTGGAATACTTCAAGAATGGCCTGTATGGGCGGGTTTATTCCATTCCCTCCGCGCATCCCGATCTGGACTTCACGCCGCTGGGCGGTTACCCCTATCTGGGCTATCTGATCCGATTCGGCGAAATCACGGTTTATCACGCCGGTGGGTGCCGCAACTATGAAGGGCTGGCGGACCGGTTGAAACCCTACCGCGTCACCGTGGCGCTTCTGCCCATCGGACCGGATAGCTTCGAGCCGGCGCAGGCGGCGCAACTGGCGGAGGATATCGGCGCGCCGTGGCTGGTTCCCATGGACTACCACGACCCGGGCCCGTTCGTTGACCACATGCTGGGCTTCCGCCCCTCCATCGGCTTCAAGGTTTTTGCGCCGGGCGAAGGGTGGACAATACCTGTATGAGCCAACAAATGCGCTACAAACTCTTTGGACATACCGGACTTCGGGTTTCGGAACTGTGCCTTGGGACCATGACCTTCGGCGAGGATTGGGGCTGGGGTGCTTCGAAAGACGAAAGCCGCCGCATGTACGATTTGTTCCTGGAAGCGGGCGGGAACTTCATTGATACCGCGAACCTTTACACCAACGGAACCAGTGAACGGTTTCTGGGCGAATTCATGGGCGCGGACCGGCACAAGATTGTTCTGGCGACCAAATACACGAATGCCTTGCCGGGCAACGACGCGAACGCGGCGGGCAACCATCGCAAGAGCATGATGCGGTCGGTGGAAGAAAGCCTGAAGCGGCTGAAGACGGATTATATCGATCTGTATTGGCTGCATATCTGGGATTTCCTGACGCCCATTGACGAGATTATGCGGGCGTTTGACGATCTGGTGCGGCAAGGCAAAATCCTCTACGCGGGTATTTCCGACACCCCAGCGTGGGTGGTGGCGCGCGCTAACACCATGGCCGAATTGCGCGGATGGACCCGGTTCGCGGGACTTCAGATTGAATACAACCTGATTGAACGAACGCCGGAACGCGAGTTGCTTCCCATGGCGCATGATCTGGGGATGGCCGTCACCCCGTGGGCTCCGTTGGCCGCCGGCCTGCTAACGGGGAAGTATGCCGCCGGCTCGGATGCAAGCGAACCGCGCCGTATCAAAGAGCCTAAGAACGACGAACGCCGGGTCAGGATTGTAGCGGAGGTGCTGGCCATTGCGAAGGAAAGCGGGCACTCAGCCGCGCAAGTCGCTTTGAACTGGCTGCGGCAACAGCCCGGCACCGTGATCCCGATCATCGGTGCCCGCAAGGCAACACAGATCGCGGATAACATTGATGCGATCGGGTGGAAGCTCAGCCCGGAGCAGATGCAGCGCCTGACGGAAGCCAGCAAGATTGAACTGGGCTTCCCGCATGATTTCTTCGCGCGCGATATGGTGCGTGGCTTCGTTTATGGTGGCCTGCGCGACCGGATCGATTCCTAACCCCAATACCGGTCACCTAACTTAGTCATCGCAACCGGCAGACCGCTCACTGACGCGCGCGGCTCGGAAACATATTGCCGCGCCGCGGCCGTCAGGGAGTGGTGTTGAGAGACGCGAAGTGTCCAAAGTGACGAGTATTGTTTCTAGCCCACCTTCGCGGCGCGCTTTGCGGCCCGTACTTCCTTAATCAGCGGGCCGTACGCTTCTTTGTCAAAAGGCGGACATCCGGTGGGCCATTGTCCCAGCGGGTGATCTTTTTGCCGCATCAGATAGGTACAGTAGGTCAATGTCTTACATACCCGGCGCTCGTCCAACGTTCCTTTCTCCAGCACTTCGCGGGCGAATTCCGGATAGGCCAGCGAGTTGCGCCCCAGGCCCGCAAACGTGATATTTCCCTCCGCGATATTGCGCGCGGCTGCGTTCACCGCGTAGATCTGCAGCCAGCTATAGCCGGTTCCCACCATGGGCAAATCCGGGAAGGCGCGCTGCAACTCCCCGGCGATGCGGAAGTGCCGATCCACCCCATATAAAGGATGCTCAGGCTGTTCGTAGTTCCCCTCGTCCGGAGCCTCAAACGGACGGCCCACGTGCGGATTGTAATAGGGCGAACCGAGCGAAATATTCAATAGCTGAATGCCCCAATCTTTAAACCAGCCCACGGCCTGCTTCACTTCCGTGAGGTCTTCGGTGAGCGGGTTATCGGCATTCACGCCCCATCCATGGTGGTACGGCAGCGCATGATCCAGCGGCACGCCCGCAGGTGAAGCATAAGGAATGCTGTCGAACGCATTCATCCGCATGCAGAGAATCAGCCGGTTGCCAAACTCGGCTTTCAGTTTGCCGATCAGATTCCGGATGAAGCGGGTCCGGTTCTCAAGGGGCCCACCATAGCGGCCCTCGCGGATCTTGGCGCCCATCAGTTCGCTGAGCAGATAACCGTGCACCACTTTGATATCCACGGCACGGAAACCGGCTTGGACCAGAAGGCGCGCGGCGGCTACGAAATCGTCTTCCAGCCGCTCCAGTTCGTCGTCCGAGATCACGGGATAATCGGGCGGAGTCTGGGTCTTCTGATCGATCAGCGGATTGTGATAGCCAATAATCCGGGTGGGCACGCTGTATCGGCCGGAGTGGGTAAGCTGCACCGGTTCCAGGAGATCGTCCGCGGTGCCGAAGCGGGCCCGATGCAGGGTCCGGATATGTTCCAACAGGCGCGCGTAGTCGTCGACATTTTCCCTGGTGATCCAAAGCTGGCGCGGGTTTGCCCTTCCTTCCCCGCGCACCGCGGTGGCTTCAAACCAAAGGAGCTTCGCGCCACCTTCCGCGAAGCGTCCATAACGTCTCCACGTCAGCTCGCCCGGCCGCCCGTCCAGAGTTCCATCGCAGCCTTCCATGGGATGAATAGCCAGCGAGTTACCGACTTCCATGGTTCCTACCCGCACCTTGCGGGCTAACGTGGACTTGACTTGTTCAGGATCGGTCTCAAACCGGACGTGCGGCGTTCCTAGCTCATCACAGTTTTGCTGTAGCGCGCTCAAGGTTTTGTAGGTAAAGTGTCTCATCTTCTTTCTGATGCCGCGGCAGAACGGCGATAGCGAGCGCCCCCAGCATAGCCAGCGCGAAGACTGCCGCCATGGGGGTGGCGTAGCTTCCGTAGTGTTCCTGCATGCGCGCCACAAAGTACGGGAACCACGTCTGGCCGATGGTGTTCACAGGCAGGATCACGGCCATGGCGCGGGGCAGGGAATTCACTCCGAACTGCTCGGCGGCCATCAGCGGGATCAGCATGTAATCGGCCCCCATGGCGAAGCCGAACATGATGGCGAAGGACAAGGGGGTGCTCGGCGGCTTCACCATCAAAAGCAGCGGAATGGTGCCGGCCACGATGAAGTAGGTGGCGGTCATCACCCATTTTTTAGAGAACTTGTCGGCGAAAGCGCCAATCGACAGGCGTCCGGCGATGCTGGCGATCAGAATGATGGTCTGGGCGGCACTCCAGGCTCCGTCCAGTTGTGCGCCTTTTTGATAGCCGGCGTCCAGGAAGACGAACTTCATGTGCGAGTTCACCGCGCCAATGGAACCGATAGAGCAGAAGCTGCCCAACAGCAGCAGCCAGAAGGGAAAGCTGTGCAGCAGTTCTTGAAACGTGCGCGACTTCACGGACATTTCTCTGGGTGCTTCGGAGGCACCGTCAGGGAACTGGCCGACGTCTGAAGGACGGTCCTTCAGGATGAACCACGCCACCGGCCAGGCTAGGAACATCAACGCGCCCAGGATCATCAGCGCGGTGTGGAAGCCGAAGTTGCCCGTCAGGATCTTTACATTAAACGAAGCCAGTGCGCCGATGATTCCCACGCCCACGTAGACCATGCCCATGGCTTTGCCACGATTGGCGCGGAACCAGTTGGAGACCACGATCTGGTGCGGGATGGGTCCGGAGACAATGTAGCCGATGGTGTAGACCACCCAAAGCAGGTAATAGACCGGTAGAGACGAACCCATCAGCCCAAAGCCGGTGAGCGCGACGAACGTGAGGCCGGTACCGATGATGATGAGTTTGCGGGGGCTGAAGCGGTGGATCAGCAGGGGTCCGGCCCAGATGGTGAGCAGCGCCGCGATGGGGAACCCGAGGGTGATCTGGGACCGCGACCAACCGAAGTCGCGGGCGTAATAGTCGTAAAAGAAATCCTTGGTGTAGTAAGGCAGGCCTGTGGAAAGGCCGAAGGTGACCACGCAGGCGAAGGTGATCCACCAACCGTAAAACGCTCGCTTCATTGCCTCTTGTTATAGCAGATTACTTGGCTAGGTATGAGAGGGAGTGCCCGGAACGTGAAGACATCGTGGGCCAGGTGGGCCAGGCGTCTCGATTGGTTCGTGTTCCCAGGCGTTCCGATACGCAATGCCTTGTGCGCGGGAACGGCAACAAGCTCGTGCCCACCCAAGCCACGAGGAATTTTCATCCGAGAGCAAGCACTTCATCGCGGATGAGATGAAGTCGCAAACTGGAAGGTTTGGGCCGGTCAAAGTAGAATGCTTCCACGGCCTCCTTGACGTTGGCTCGTAGTTCGGACCAAGTGTCGCCTTGGGTGAAGATGCTTTCAGTAAGGCATTCCGCGCAGAAGCCGCCGTCAATCTCCTGCGTCACCTCGAAAACGATTTCATTCACACTTTCAACCTATCATCTCAGCTCAGTTATAATCAGGCTCACAGGGCTTCCCGTCCAATCCCTCATCTAAAAAGGAATTACGAGAGTGCGCCTTCTTTGTTTTCTTTCGCTTTCGATAACAGCTGCCGGGCTTATGGCGGGTGCCACGAACCCAGGCCCTGGCATCAAAACCCCTGGTATTCAGGTTCCGTTTCAGAACCTGAAGGCCGTGGTGGAACTGCCCGTGCCTCACAAACCGAAGTGGCTGTTCTTTGCCGAGTCGCTGTTTGTTCCGAACGTGGACAAAGATCTGGTGGATAAGATTGATCCCAAAACCAATAAAGTCGCCAACCCGCTTCCCGGAGTGAAGCAGCCGTGCGCGGGAATGGCCGCGGGCTTTGGCAGTGTGTGGATACCGGCTTGCGGGAGCGGATCTCTGGTTCGGTTCGATGACAAAACCTGGAAAGAGACCGCGCGGCTGGAGATCGGGACGGCGCGCGTGACGGGCGGTATCACCGCGAGCCCGGATAGCATCTGGCTGCTCACCGACAGCAAGACCACGCTGGCGCGGATTGATCCGGATCAGAACCAGGTAGTGGCGGAGATCCGGCTGCCGGCCGGTTGCAAGGGCGCGGCGTTCGGGGAGACTGCGCTATGGCTGGTGTGCCCTGACGAAAATAAGGTGTATCGCATCGACCCCGCTACGAATCTGCTGGCGAAGCAAATTGAAGTCTCGGGGCTGCCGCAGGCGCTGACCTTTGGCGACGGCAGCGTTTGGGTGCTGTGCCGCAAGGATGGCAAGGTGGACCGGATCGATCCCAAGACGAACAAAGTGATCAAGACCATCGACCTTGGGCTGCCAGGCATAGACGGCACTATTGCGTTCGGGGAAGGGTCGCTTTGGGTGAGCATGGCGGGCTTCCCGATTACGCGGATTCAGCCAGCCCAGGAGAAGGAAAAAGTGGTGCAGCAGTTTTACGGCGCGGGCGGGGGAGCGTTAGTCACCAGCACCGGCGCGCTGTGGCTTTCGAATTTGAAAGAAGGCACGCTATGGCGGATCGACCCGAAGCGGGTTTCGGCCACACTGGCGGAATAACGAACCCGTATGCTTAAGATTACCCAATCCGCGGTGCTGGCCTGCCTGTGCGTGGAACTGATGGCCCAAGTTCCTCAACGCCCCGTGCGGCCCGGCGTGGCTAACGCGGGCGTGAAGCGCGAGATCTCTACCATTATCCCCTTGGCGGTGTTTTCCATCCCAGGGACGCCCGATTGGCAGGTGGTGACGGACGACGCCGTCTGGGTGGCCAACGGTCCGAAGAACACCATTCATCGGCTGAGCATAAAGACCAACGAAGTGGCCGCGACGATCACGGTGGTTAAGAAGCCGTGTTCGGGCCTGGCTGCTGGGTTTGGCAGTATCTGGGTGCCAAACTGCGGCGATCAGACGCTGAGCCGGGTGAGCATGGCGACGAATCAGGTGGAGGCGACTCTGAAGCTGGGTCCAGCTGAGAGCGAGGGCGGCATTACGACCAGCGCCGACGCGGTGTGGCTGGTGACGGACAAGGCGGGCGTGCTGTCGCGCATTGATCCCAAGACCAATCAAGCCGTGGCGCAGATTCCGGTGCCGCCGAATTCGGCATCGGTCCAATATGGCGATGGCGCGGTGTGGGTGACTACGCCTGAGAAGAACCTGCTGACCCGCGTGGACGTAAAGACCAACAAAGTGACGGATTCGATTGTGGTGGGGCCCGGGCCGCGGTTCCTGACGTTTGGCGGGGGCGCGATCTGGACGTTGAATCAAGGCGACGGCACGGTGTCGCGCGTGGATTCGAAAACCGCGAAAGTGGTTGCGACGATCAAGGTGGGCGTGCCCGGCGACGGCGGCGAAATCGCCTACGGGTTGGGCCGGGTGTGGGCCACGGTGTTTCAGATTCCACTATCGGAGATCGACCCGGCTACCAACAAAGTGGTCCGGCAGTGGGTTGGCCCCGGCGGCGATTCCGTGCGGGCGGCGCATGGATCCATCTGGCTCTCGAACCTGAGACAGCAAAATCTCTGGAGAATCGACTTGGCTAAGCTGTAAGGCCTGCGATATACTGAAAATTCTTGCTGGCCCTGTACGCCTGCCCCCGGCTCTGACAGCCACCGTGTTCCCTCCATCCGATGAAAGCAGTGTGTTGTCTTTTGATTGCCGCATGTGCGTTTGCCCAGGCTCCTCAGCCTGATGGCGCGGGCGTGCGTCCGGGTAATATGTTGGCGCAATGGCGCACGGGCGGTCCAGACTGCGCAACCGTTCCTGATTGGCAGGTTCACGAATACAACGAAGATTTCTACATACTGCGGGAATCCGGTTGTACCAATTACGAAAAGCCGTTCCTCTATCTGATATTCGGCCGGGATCGCGTGCTGCTGGAAGATACGGGCGCGGGGAAGCAAGTTCAGAGCGGGAAGGCCGTGGCGGAGGTCATCGCTCAATGGTGCGCGCGGCATGGCCGGACCTCGATTCCTTTGCTGGTTACGCATTCGCACTCCCATGGCGATCATGTCTCAGGCGATGCGCAGTTCGCCGCGATGCCCAACACCACCATGGTTCCGATGACCCTGGACGGCATGCGCGAACACTTCGGAATCACAAAGTGGCCGGAGCAAATCGGGCATGTGGATCTGGGCGGGCGAATGCTGGACGTGGTGCCGATTCCGGGGCACGACGCGTGGAGCGTGGCTTTCTATGACAGGCAAACCGGTATTCTGCTGACGGGCGATAGTCTCTATCCCGGCCGCCTGTATGTGAACGACTTTCCGGAGTTTGTGCGCAGCACTCAGCGGTTGGTCGACTTCACCCAGGGCAAAATTGTAGCGCATGTTTTGGGAACGCATATTGAACAGTCGGCTACGCCCTATAAAGATTATGTAGTGGGGACGCAGTATCAGCCGGACGAACATGAACTGGCACTGTCCCGCGGGCAGTTACTGGAACTCAACGACGCTTTGCATGGCATGGGCGGAAGGCCCGCGCGGATGGCAATGCGGGACTTTACCTTGTGGCCGAAAACACAATGATTAGATGCCTGATTCTCTTTCTTCTGGCGCTTAGCCAGTTATCCGCGCAGAAACCCAAGTTCGTGGTGGGTTGGTCCGTGTATGTGGGGTGGAATCCTTACTATTACATGGACAAGTCTGGAATTCTGAAAAAGTGGGCGGATAAGTACGGGATAGATATCCGCGTGCAGCGGTTCGAATACGCTCCGTCGCTAGATGCGTTCGTGGCTAAGAATGTAGAAGCCTGCGCCATGACGAACATGGAAGCGCTGGATCTGCCGGCGGCGGCGGGGATTGACACGTCGGCCATCATCACGGGCGATTATTCGAATGGGAACGACGCGGTTCTGGTGAGAAACGGCCTGACTTTGAATAAGTTGCCAGGCAAGAAAGTGATGCTGGTGGAGAAGACGGTCTCCCAGTACTTACTGGAGCGCGCTTTGACGCTGAACGGTTTGAAAGATCAGATCAGGAAAGTCACGCTGATGAATACGTCGGATTCCGATATCGCGACTGCGTTCATAAGTAACACGTCGCAGGAAGCGGTGGTGACGTGGAAGCCCATGGTGTCGCAGATGCTGAAGACCAAAGGCGTGACGTCGATTTTCAATTCGTCACAGATTCCCGGTGAGATTCTGGATCTGCTGGTGGTCCGGACGGATGTGCTGCAGAAGCCGGATGGGCAGAAATTTGCCAAAGCGATTACGGGCGCGTGGTACGAAGTGATGAGCTTGATGAAGTCCGACAAAGTGCTGGCCGGGATTGCCGCGGGATCGCAAGATACGCTGGCAAGTTACAAGGAACAACTCAGCACAACGAATCTGTTTGTTACTCCCCAGGCGGCGTTGAGCTTTACCCAGGCGGGCGAACTGAAACAGAAGATGGACCTGGTCCGGCAGTTCTGCTTTGCGCACCATCTGCTGGGAGATGCCAAGAAGGTGGACGATGTGGCGATCCGTTATCCGGACGGGTCCGTGCAGGGGAATAAGGATCGGGTCCGGTTCCGGTTCGATACCACGTATATGCAACTGGCGGCACAAGGGAAGTTGTAAATGAATTTGTTCGCGATTAACGCACAACCCAGCCGCGCGGTTACGTGGATCTTATCGTGGACTTTGTTTCTTGTGGGGATTAGTTTGTACTTTTGGACAGCGCAGCAGCGGCACCGGGAGAATCC
>JBBQUE010000078.1:0-9192 GCA_038212805.1 Bryobacterales bacterium
AAGCGCGCGAGGGGATACTTGCTCATGCTCAGCTTCGTCCTGTGCGTTGCATCGAGTGCTTTTGGACAGGGCCCCACTTTCACCACGCTTGATTTTCCAGGCGCTACCTCAACCCAGCCCTGGGGCATCAACGCTCACGGCGACGTCGTAGGGATTTATGTAAACGCCGACAAGACGACCCATAGCTTTGTGTTGAGCGGGGGTCAATTCAGCATGATTGACTTTCCAGGTGCCACCGAGACGGACGCCTTTGCGATCAACCCTCGTGGCGATATCGTGGGAGCCTACACCAGCGCCGATAAAGTGTCCCATGGCTTTCTTCAAAGCGGCGGTCAATTCAGCACGATCGATTTCCCGGGAGCTGCCTCCTCGGAAGGGGATGGGATCAACGCCCGCGGCGATATTTCGGGAACTTACCTGTTGGCAGGCTTGCGCCATGCCTTCCTGCTGAGCGACGGCCAATTCACTAAGGTAGATTTCCCCGGCACTATCCAAACCATCGGTGGCGGGATCAACCCTCAAGGCGACAACGCGGGAAGTTACAACAATGGCGTAGGCCACGGCTTTCTTCTCAGCGATGGCGATTACACTTCCATCGATTTCCCGGGTGCTACCTTCACCAATACGAACGCAATTACGGGGCGCGGCGATATTGTCGGGCGCTATGTCGCCGGCGGTGTCAGTCACGGCTATCTACTGAGCGGCGGCCAATTCAGCACGATTGATTTCCCCGGCGCCAGCTTCACCGCGGCCGCTTCCATCAACTCTCGCGGCGACATCGTGGGACGGTACGTCATCGACGGCGTGACCCACGGTTATCTGCTGGTGGGCTTGCGGCCGGCGTGCGCGGTTCCAATGTCCCCGCCGCAGATTTCCGCTACTGCGGGCGGAGCGGCCGTGACCCACTCCAGCGATTTTACGCTCGTCACTGCCTCCAATCCGGCGGCGGCGGGCGAGATCCTGTCTGTTTTCGCTAAGGGCCTTGGCCCCACTCGCCCCAGTGTTGCCGCTGGCCAGCCGTTTCCGGTCAGTCCTCTCACAATCGTGGATTCGCTGGTGGAAGTGAGGGTGAATGGGAGATCCGCCATTGTGCTGGGCGCGTACGGCCTTCCCGGCGCGGTGGACGGCTATCAGGTGAATTTTCGTCTGCCAATCAGCACGGTGAAGGGGCCGGCTTCGATCGAGCTAAGTGCAGGCGGGATTGCAGGCACACCCGTGAACATCATGGTCCAGTGAGCGGCGGCTGAGGATCGGGGCCTCTGGTCCGGCGTTTCCCCGATCCTACTCTTCCTGATCATGGTAGGCATAGCTTTCCCCGCCCAGCATGGTCTCCCGCGTCGGAGGCAAGATGGACCGTGCCCGAATGCGCGCGGGTACTTCGGCGAGCGTGGCCCCTGTAGGATCTTCCGGAGTCTGCGCCCTTGCCGCAACCGCAGCCAGAACGCTGAGATGAAAGCTACGGCGGGGCTGGAGCAATGCGATGGTACCCGCCGCGCTTGGGGCGGCCGGGGCTGCTTTGCTGAAGTTGCTCCCCGGCGCGTAGGTGCCTAGCGGTCCGTGCCCAACCCCACCAACGCCGGCACCGCCATATCCGATCTCAGCGGCGGCTTTCTTACGTGCCACTCGGTCGCCTTCTCATACGCGTACGCCAGCGCCAGCACGCGCCCCTCTGAAAACCGGGGCCCCGCAATCATCAGCCCCACCGGCACTCCCGCCTTCGAAAAGCCGCAAGGCAAGCTAATCGCCGGAATCCCATACAGGTTAAACTGCCCGGTATTTTCCAACTCCGGATTCCGTATCTTCTCGCTCTCCTCCCGCTGAATCGCTTCCGACACCAGCCTGGGAGTATGCCGCCGCGTCGGCAGCGCCACCAGATCCACGTCCGCGAACGAATCGTCAATCGTCCGGCGCAGCAGATCCAGCTTCCACTTCGCCCGGATGTAATCCGCTGCCTTCAGATTCCCGCCATTTTGCAGCGCCCGCCTGGTGGGAATCTGATATCGCGCCGCCCCCTTCGCGAACATCTCCTCATGGTAGGCGTAGCTCTCTCCGCCCAGCGTGATCTCCCGCGTCGGCGGCAGCGCCGTGTCCTTCATACTCTTGGTCAGCCGCCCCAGCACCCCGATCGCATCTTCCACGCACTTGGCCACATCCTCGTCCAGCTTGTCGAAAAACGGAGCCCGCGGAATCCCCAGCCGCATCCCGCTGACCGGCTGCTTCATTGCCGCCACGTAGTCCTCGCGCCCATGCTCCACGCTTGCGATGTCCAGTTTGTCGTACCCCGCCAGCACGTTCAGCATCATCGCCGCGTCCTCCACCGACTTCACAATCGGACCGCAATGATCCAGCGAAACCGACAACGGAATAATCCCGCGGATGGATACCAGCCCGTACGTCGGCTTCAACCCCACCACCGAGCAGAACGATGCCGGGGTCCGGATCGACCCGCCTGTGTCCGTCCCCAAAGCGCCGTAGCACGTATCCGCCGACACCGCCGCGGCCGATCCTCCCGACGATCCGCCCGGGTTCCGGTCCAGTGCCCAAGGGTTTCGCACCGGCCCGTAGTAGCTGGTCGCCGATGTCCCGCCCATGGCAAATTCATGCAGGTTCGTCTTCCCGATTAGAACCGCCCCGGCGGCCTTCAACCGCTTCGTTACTTCGGCATCTTCTTCCGGAACGCGGTCGTCATACACCGCGCTCGCAGCCGTGGTGCGGGTTCCGGCCGTGTCGATGTTGTCCTTCAAAGCAATCGGAATCCCGTGCAGCGGAGACCGGAACTTACCGGCTTTCTGCTCCGCCTCCAACTCCCGGGCCTGCGCCATGGCCTCATCGCGCATCACGGTGATGTAAGCGTTCAACTTCGGATTGTAAGTATCAATGCGAGCCAGACAGGCTTGTGTCAACTGTGTGGGAGAGATCGACCGCGCCCGGATCCGCGCGGATACTTCGGCTAACGTGGCCCCTGTAAGATCTTCCGGAGTCTGCGCCCGTACCGCAACCGCGGCCAGAACGCTGAGATGAAAACTACGGCGAGTGAGAGGGTGCATATCGTTACAGGTTAGCCGATTCTTTGCAGGGCTATCATAGAAACAAATGCGCGTCGATGAATCCACCCTCAGCGAAGTTGTCCGCCGGGTGCTAACCGTAAACAAGCCGGAAAAGATCATTCTGTTTGGGTCGGCGGCTACTGGCCAAATGACCAGGGACAGTGACATCGACCTCTTGATCGTTGCGCCATCACCGGACAACCGCCACGGGGAAAGCGTTGCCCTCACTGATGCCATCGGGGATGTCCGGCATGCAGTGGATGTGAGAATCATTTCTTCAGAGCGATTCGAAGCCACAAAGGACATCATTGGCGGCATCGCCTATCCTGCCCATAAATATGGCAGGACCCTCTATGACGCTGCCAGAGGACATAATCCGGCAGTTGGTTAGCGAGTGGGTCAAGAAAGCGGAGCTGAATTTCAAAACTGCCATGCGGCTCCGGGACGAAGCCGAGTTTCGGGACGTTGCCGGCTTCGGCAGGCCGCCGGGAAGTACCTCGAATTCCCGAAGCCCCACGTCATCCGGCGTTTGTGCATTCTGCTGGAAAGGGTTGATCCCACAACGGCGAAGGCCCTCAATGAGGCGAACTGGCTGAGCCCTTTTGGAGCGGAACTCCGTTGTCCCGGCGATCGGGCTGAGACCTTGCCAACAGAAGAGGTGCTCGCTTGAGAATTCGTCCACAAAGTCCGCGACGCCGTCACGCTTGCGGTCCAAACCTTTTCCGCCGGAGGTTGAGCCTTCCCGCCTCCACGGCCTCCGCGCGGCAGATCTATACCCGGAAGAGGTAATATCAATATGCTCAAGGAGACACTACGACATTGCAATCCGAAACCGGGAACCAGTTCCCGAAAATTCACAACGCCATGTGGCCCGGCCTGGTGGGCAAGGGGCCGGATTCCGAACCACCCATCGATCTGGACACCATGCTCAACCTCACCGCCGCCGCCCAGGTGAACGGCGTCCGGTTCGATGGCGTCGATCTGTTCCTTACTGAGCCTCACACCAGCATTGACGCAACGGATGACGATCTCAAGCGCCTGGCCGATAACATTGGTTCCCGCGGACTGGCCGTAGGTTCCCTGGTCGCGCCCGTATGGGCCGGCACCGGCGGCGGATCCGCCATGGGTTCCCAGGAGGAGCGCGACCGTTTCCTCACCCAGGTCCGCAAAGCCTGCCGCATCGCCGCCAAGCTCCGCGATCTCGGCATCCGCAAATATGGCATCGTCCGTATCGATTCCGCCTGCGGAGTCTCCGATTGGGCCGCCGATCCCGTGGCCAACAGTAGGAAGATCGCCCAAACTTTCCGCGCCGCCTGCGACATCGCCGCCTCCTACCATGAACGCCTGGCCGCCGAGGGCGAGATCTGCTGGGGCGGCATGCAAAGTTGGCGCAATATGGTGAAGCTGCTGGAAGACGTGGGCCGCCCCGAGACCCTGGGCTTCCAGGCCGACATGGCCCACACGCTGCTTTACACCATGGGTTACAACTGGCCGGAGGATAGCCTGCTGCCCGTTGGCTTCGATTTTTCAGATTCGGCCGCGCTCGATGCCGCGCTCAAAACGCTCACCGCCGCCCTGCGCCCCTGGACCATCGATTTCCACGTCGCCCAGAACGACGCCACGGTAAAGGGCGAAGGCTCCCACGATAAAACCGGCCGCCACTGCCTTCCGCACGACTCCAACGGCAAGCTGGACATCGTGAAGCACGCCGGCTACTGGCTGCGCGACGCCAACGGTAATCTCAACAAAACTATCCAGCACATCTGCTGGGATGGTTGCATGTTCCCCAACGCCACCATGCTGGCGCAGCAGACCTGGGACGACGTTCTGGCAACGATGATCGCCGTACGCAACGCCCATGGATGGTCCACCGGCGAGGGCACCCACGCATGAGCGCCAAGACGCCACTCAACGTCGGCATGGTGGGCTATGGTTTCATGGGGCGCACCCACTCCAATGCTTTCAAGCAGGCCCCCCAGTTCTTCGAATCCGCCCACCAGCCCGTCCTCAAGGCCATCTGCGGACGCGATGCCGCCAAGGCCAACGCTTTCGCCGCGCAATGGGGCTACGAATCGGTTGAGACCGATTGGCGAAAACTGGTTGAACGCCCCGATATCCATGTCATCGATATCGCCAGCCCCAACGATACCCACGCCGAAATCGCCATAGCGGCCGCCCACGCGGGGAAGATGGTGCTCTGCGAAAAGCCCCTGGGCCGCAACGCCGCGGAAGCTTTGCGAATGACGGAAGCCGTGGAAAAAGCGGGCGTCGCTAACATGGTCTGGTACAACTACCGCCGCGTCCCAGCCGTCACCCTCGCCAAGAAGCTGATTGATGAAGGGCGCCTCGGCCGCATCTTTCATTACCGCGCCAAGTTCCTTCAGGATTGGACCATCTCGAAGGACATCCCCCAGGGCGGTGCGGGCCTGTGGCGTCTGGACGTCAACGTGGCCGGTAGTGGAGTGACGGGCGATCTGCTGGCCCACTGCATCGATACCGCCATGTGGCTGAACGGCGGTATCCACACCGTCACCGCCATGACCGAGACCTTCATTAAGGAGCGCCCACACGCTCTCACCGGCCAAGTGGAGCCGGTTGGCATCGACGACGCCAGCGCTTTCCTGGCCCGCTTCAATAATGGATCGCTCGGAATCTTTGAAGCCACCCGCTACGCCCGCGGCCACAAGGCCCTCTACACGCTGGAAATCAATGGCGAGAACGCCTCGATCGCCTGGGATCTGCATGATCTCCACCGCCTGCAATACTTCGATTATCGCGATGAAAGCGCGCTGCGGGGTTGGAAATCGATCCACATCACCGATAGCGATCATCCTTATATGAAGCAGTGGTGGGTGCCCGGCCTGCAGATCGGCTATGAGCACACGTTCATCCACCAGGTGGCTGATTTCCTCACCGGCTTGGATACCGGCCAGATCCCGGGCCCGTTCTTCCGCGATGGCCTGGCCACGGAAGCCGTAACCGATGCGGTGCTGAAATCAGCCGCCACCGGAGCTTGGCAAATCGTGTAACGTGAGCATATGCGCAGCTTGTTTTTGATCGCTCTCCTGGCTCTGTCGGCCTTCGCCCAACAACCCACGGTCCGCGCCGCCCAGGCCTTCATGGATAAGGCCGAGGCGGAACTCCTGAAGCTGACTATCGACGGTCAGCGTACCGAATGGGTGCAGGAAAACTTCATCACCGACGACACTGAGCAGATCGCCGCGCAAGCCAACGAACGGCTGATCGCCCGCACCACCGAACTGGTCGTTGAAGCCCGCCGCTTCAACGGACTGGCACTGCCCGCGGACCTGGCCCGCAAGTTCCTGTTGATGAAGCTCTCGCTGCCCATGCCCGCGCCTAACGATGCTAAGCTGCGCGAGGAACTCACCCAGGTCGCGGCTTCGCTAGGCGGCAGCTACGGCAAAGGGAAATACTGCCCCGGCGGTCCGAATGAACCGTGCTTGGGCATCGACGACCTGGACGTGCAGATGGCCAAGGTGCGCGATCCGAAGACGCTGGCCGAAATTTGGACCGGCTGGCACAAAGTGGGCGCACCCATGCGCGACCGCTATGCCCGCTTCGTGGAACTCTCAAACCAGGGCGCGCGCGAACTGGGCTTCGCGGATACCGGAGTGCTCTGGCGCTCCGGCTACGACATGACGCCCGATGAGTTTTCAGCCGACCTGGAACGCCTCTGGAAGCAAGTGGAGCCCCTCTATAAAGAGCTGCACACCTACACCCGGCGCAAGCTGATCGCCAAGTATGGAGCCGCCGCCGAGCGTAAGGACGGCTTGATTCCCGCTCACCTGCTGGCTAACATGTGGGCGCAGGAGTGGGGCAATATTTATGACTTAGTGGCTCCGCCCGCCGCGACACCCACCTTCGACGTGGGCGAAATCCTGACCAGGCGCAAAACCACGGCTCGCCAGATGGTCGGCTTCGGTGAAAACTTCTTCGTCTCCCTGGGCTTTCAAAAACTCCCCGAAACCTTCTGGCAGCGGTCCCTGCTTACCAAGCCGGCCGACCGCGACGTGGTTTGCCACGCCAGCGCCTGGAACATTGACACCGAGCAAGACGTGCGCCTGAAGATGTGTATCCACCCCACATCCGACGACTTCATCACCGTCCATCACGAACTGGGCCACGTTTACTACACGCTGTCGTATCGCACCCAGCCCCCGCTCTTCCGCAGCGGAGCGAACGACGGTTTTCATGAGGCTATCGGCGATGCAGTGGCGCTTAGCATCACGCCCGAATACCTGAAGCGCGTGGGTCTGATTGAAACCATTCCGCCGCCTTCCGCCGACCTGCCGCTGCTGCTCCGCACCGCCATGGACAAGATCGCTTTCCTGCCCTTCGGTCTCCTGGTGGACAAGTGGCGCTGGGAGGTATTCTCCGGCCAGGTGAAGCCCGCGGATTACAACAAAGCGTGGTGGCGTTTGCGCGCGCAATATCAAGGCGTGGCCCCGCCCGTGGACCGTACCGAAGCTGATTTCGACCCCGGCGCGAAATACCACATCCCCAGCAATACGTCATACGCCCGTTACTTTCTGGCGCGCATTTATCAGTTCCAGTTTTATCGCGCTATGTGCCGCGCCTCTGGCTATTCCGGGCCGCTCAACCGCTGCAGCTTCTTCGAATCGAAAGCCGCCGGCGCCAAGCTGAAAGCGATGCTGGAATTGGGCCAATCCAAGCCCTGGCCCGAAGCGCTGAAAGCTATGACCGGCGAAGAGAAGGCCGACGCCGGGGCAATGGTGGAATATTTCCAGCCTCTGCTGGTCTGGCTGAAAGAACAAAATCGATAATGCCAGACCGTAAGAGAGCGTTACTTTTTCGGGTAGCCTTGCCAGACGTATTCCAACGCCTCTGGCAGAGTCTGCGCCTTCACCGTGCGATCCGTATGCCCGGCATTACGCGCAAAAACGAACTGATAGTGATAGCCCTTCGCCGCCAAAACCTTGGCCATCTCTTCATTCGCCACCACCCAGTCGTGCATGTTATCGCGCATGGTGTTGGCGTTATAGTTATCCCGGTCGCCTACCTCCATCCAAAGGCGGATGGGCTTTTTGGGCGAATTCGGGATCAACTGATCGTGAAAGCCCCATGCTCCATGGGGAGCTTTGGGATTCCAGGGCCATTGCTGGTTCACGTAAGTGCCTGAATAAGTCAGAACCCGGTGGTAGAGTTCCGGGTGATACCAGGCCATAATCAAGGCAGCCGATCCGCCGGAGCTGCCGCCCATGGTCGCCCGGGCGTCCGGATCTTTCGTGAGTTTCACGTTGCACTGCTTCTCCACTAAAGGCAGCACTTCCTTCTCCACGAACTCGGCGTAGAGGCCGGACATGGTGTCGTACTCCAGGCCGCGCTGGCTACCCTGTGCGTCGCCGCTACCGTTTCCTATCGAGATGGCCACCATGGCCGGTACTTTCTTCTGGGCGATTAGATTGTCCAGCGTGGTGAACAATAACTTGTCAGTCCCGTCCGCCCCGACAATGAACGGAGCCACAGTGCCTGCAACATACTGCTTAGGGACATACACCGCCACCTTGCGCGTGTAGGGGGCCGGATGGCTGGTAGTGACGATCATCTTCGTTGGATTCTCAGGGTCGCCCTGTCCAAATGTGCCTGCCTCGCGCGCGATGCCTGGATAGATTTTGCTATCGGTAGATTCCATCGTGAAGTTGAAAATCGTCCCTTGCGGCACGCCTTCCCGCACGGTCGATTCGGGAGCCGGGTTGTGCGTTGGGCCCAGGATGAAGTTGCCGTCTGCGTTGGCTGGAGGGAGCTCGCCGTCCGGCAGATCCTTCGCCTTGACGTACCCGGGCGTATTCGGATCGCGTGTGGGCGGGGTAGGGCGGGGAGGTCGCGGAGCCGGGGTCTGGGCGCAGACCACGCTAGTGAAGAGAACGATGCAGAGTAGACGGAGCATTCCGAGAGCGTATCACAGAGATGAATGTGGGGGGCGTTCCCTTTCAGGACGAGGTCAGAACCCACGCCCGCCCACACCCAAGCTTCTTAAGCGGCTTTCAAATCCGGTTCGTTTATCCTCTGGCGGGCGGCTTCCTTCTCATTGCGCTTCAGTTTTTCCTCGGCCTTGTGGAAGGCTTTGCGCTGTTTGGCTTCGTAGCGACTGAGATTGTAGATG
>JBBQUE010000079.1:0-9096 GCA_038212805.1 Bryobacterales bacterium
TAGAACTGGCAGGAGGCCAAAATTGATGGTCGCAACAACTTGGGCGGCGGTGCTTGGCTTCGTTTTTTCATGTGCCTGTTTGGCGGAACTTCAGAAAATTGAGGTTACGGTAGAGCGCAAGATTGGCGACCGGGTGGAGCGCGCAGAACCCAATCACGTTTTCGAGGCGGGCGATTTGGTTCGTTTCCGCTTCAAGTCCAGTTTCAATGGATTCCTGTACGTGATGAATCAATCGACATCGGGCAAATCCACGGTGCTCTTCCCGAAGGAAGACGCAGGCCTGGATAACCGGATTGAGCGCGACCGCGCTTACGTTATGCCGATGACGGAGAGCGGGTGGTTTCGCGTGGAAGGCCCGCCCGGGTACGAAACGCTGTACTGGTTGGTGAGTCCCACCACCATGGCGGTCCCGCCGTTGCCAACGGGCCCGGCCCTGAACCCGGCCATCACGCCCCGGTGCGACGATACGATTTTCCGCTCGCGCGGGGAATGCCTGGACGATGCGGCGGGCGCTAAGCCAGTTTTGAAAGGCACCGAAGTGCCGCGGGATCTGGGCGCGCTGGCTGGTCCCTCTCCCCGGGAGTTGACCATGATGAAATCCGACAAGAAAACGTCGATTGTAGCCAGTCCAGGTGATGGGGCACCTTTCTTTTACATCTTCCGCCTGGCGCACAAATGACGAAATTCGCACTCATATTCCTGGCCGGGATCGCCGCATTAGGTCAAACTCCCACCCAGAGGGAGCGGGATTTGCGCTTTACCAAAGTTCCGGACGCCGTGAAACCGGCCGGCGTGGTCATCCCGCGCAGTTATGCCTTGGTGATCGGGATTTCGGAATACCCCACGCTTCCGCCGCGCGGCCAGTTGAAGTTCCCCTTTGAGGACGCGGCCGGGATCTATACCGCACTGATCAGCACGGAAGGCGGACAGTTCCCGCCGGAGAACGTCCATCGCCTGCTGGGCAAGCAGGCCACCCTGGCAAACATCCGCAAGGAACTCGAGGAGTGGCTTCCAGGCGTGACGAAGCCGGATGACCGGGTAGTGGTCTATTTCGCTGGCCATGGCTTTCTTTCAGACGGCAAGGCGTATCTCGCGCCGTACGACATCGATCTCGCGGACATCGCGAAGACCAGTTATCCCATGGAACAACTGGGCAAGATGATCGGATCGAAGATACAAGGGAAGTGGAAGGTACTGCTGACTGACGCCTGCCATTCCGGAGCGATCACGCCGGAAGCGGATAACGCGCAAATCAATTCCAGCCTGCTGCAGATCGACCGTTCGCTGTTCTCACTCACCGCCAGCCGCGACCGGGAACAGTCCTTCGAAAGTGAAATCTGGGGCGGTGGGCACGGCGTGTTCACTTACTTCGTGATCAAAGGGATTCAGGGCGAAGCCGACACCGACGGCGATGGCGTGGTGACGGCCGACGAACTGGGCGAATATGTCCGCACGAACGTGCGGCGCGAAACCCAGCAGCGCCAGAACCCCACCAGCGAACGCGGCAGCTTCGATCCCAAGATGGTGATCGCCTACAATCCCACGCGAGTCACCGCCGCGCCCACGGCCGCGCCGCAGTTTGGCTCCCTGGTGATTGAGTCCAATATGGATGGGGTTGAGGTATTCGTCGACGGCCAATCGCAGGGGATCGTCAATCAAGGTAAGCCGCTGCAGATTCCGGGTTTGATTCCAAAGATCCATACCGTGAAAGCCGTGCGGATGGGCTATGAACCGGACGGTCCCCGCGAGGAAATGGTGTATCCCGGGCAAGCCACCACGGTGAGCGTTCGCATTGTGACTGTGGTGCGGCGCAAGAAAGCCGCGCTGGATGAGTTTGACCGCGGCATGGAGCTTTACGACAAAGGCTTCGAAAATAACTACAAGAAGGCTGCGGAGCGTTTCCAGAATGCGCTGACGATCGATCCGCAGTTTAGCCGCGCGGCGCTCTATCTGGCGCGCACCTACAACGCCCTCTTCGAAGATGAAAAAGCCAAAGTGGCGATCCGCAAAGCCATCGAGATCGATCCCGACTATTCCGAAGCCCATGCCAGCTACGGAGGCATGTTGCTGGACGTCGGCGACCTGGATGAGGCCATCCGGCAACTGAACGCGGCCGCGGTTCACGAACCAAACAACTCCCTCACCCAAGCCCTGCTGTCCCAGGCGTTTACCCGCAAGCAGGCGTATGGCGAAGGGGAAAAGTTCGGGCGCGAAGCCGTTCGCATCAACCCGGGGCACGCTGAAGCCCACTTCATGCTGGCTGAAGCCCTGCATGGAGCTAAAAAGTGCGCCGAATCGAAACAGGAATACCTGACATACCTGAAGCTGAGCGATTTCGATTCCAAGCTGGCCGGCAAGTTGAACTACTACCTGATGGGATACCTGGTAGGCATGGGCAAGAAGAAGCGTGCCGCGCAGACCGATATCTGGCGTGAACTGCAATTCCTGGCCAACTTCGGAATCTGCGATTGCGAACGGCTGTCGAAGAACTACGACTCGGCCATCCGCTATTGCCAAGTGGCGATCAGCCAGGACAGCAAGGATATATTCGCGCAATATGCCCTGGGCGTCACGCTGGCCGAGAAGTTCAACCAGTCGAAGAGCGCCGGATTCCTGGCCGCCGCCAAAACGCACTTCGACGCAGTGGTCCAACTCAACCCGGACACCGCGGAGGCTGGCAACTCCAGGAAGTATCTGGCGAACATCAACCGGGTGCTGGTCGCCCTGAGCACCGGCACCGCGTCCCCCTGATTTTCGCCCTGCTATCCTGGGATTAAACTCCATGGTTTACGATTTGATCGTCATCGGAAGCGGCCCTGGCGGCTACTCCGCAGCGGTTCGCGCCGGCCAGTACGGCCTCAAGACAGCAGTTGTTGAAAAAGACCCCAAACTGGGTGGCACTTGTCTTCACGTCGGCTGCATTCCCACCAAATCGCTGCTCCATACAGCCGAGGTGTGGGAACACTTCAAGCACTCCGCCGAAGACGGGATCCTGTGCGAAAATCCTCGCCTGGATTACCCCAAGGTTCTTGATCGCAAGAACAAGATCGTCTCCAAGCATGCCAAGGGAATCGAGTTCCTGTTGAAAAAGAACAAGGTGGATTGGATCAAGGGATTCGGGACATTAAAGGGCGCAGGCAAAGTAGAAGTTCGCAACGGCGAGAGCACCCAGATGCTGGAAGCGAAGAACATCATCATCGCCACCGGGTCCGTCGCGCGCATGCTTCCCGGATTGCAGCCGGACCCCCGGCAGATCCTGACCAACATCGAAATCCTGGAGCTGGACACCGTGCCCAAGACCCTGGGAATAATTGGCGGCGGTGCGGTCGGCGTGGAATTCGCCTCCATCTTTAACCGCTTCGGCACCAAGGTCACGTTGTTTGAAATGCTGCCGCGCCTGGTTCCGGTGGAAGACGAAGAGATCTCGAAGGAACTGGAGCGCGTTTTCCGCAAGACCGGCATTCGCTGCGAAACCGGCGCGAAAGTGGAAAACATCGAACGCACCGCCAGCGGGGTGAAGTTCTCGGTAGCCCTCGCCAACGGCAAACGCGAAGACATGGAAACGGAAACGTTGCTGGTAGCCGTGGGACGCAAACCGCTCACCGACAACATTGGCCTGGAAACCATTCGTTGCGAACTGGATCGCGGCTTTATCAAAGTAAATGAGAACCAGGAAGTGGGCGAACCCGGCGTCTATGCCATTGGCGACGTGGTAGCAGGCACCCCGCAACTGGCGCACGTAGCAACCGCGGAAGGCATGATCGCCCTGAAGCACATGACCGGGCGTCCGCTGAAACCCCTGAACCGCAACCGGATCCCCGGCGCAACGTACACCGAACCCGGCATCGGCAGCGTGGGGCTGACCGAAGCGCAAGCCAGGGCCCAGGGCTTTGACGTCAAGATTGGTAAGTTCCCCTTCGCCGCCAACAGCAAAGCCACCATCCTCGGAAGCCACGACGGTTTCGTGAAGATCGTCGCCGACGGCAAGTTCGGCGAGATTCTGGGCGTTCACATCATCGGTCCCCAGGGCTTCGAACTGATTTCGGAAGCAGTTGCGGCCATGGAAGCGGAAGCGACGGTGGATACCATGATCAACACCATCCACGCCCACCCGACCATCTACGAGGCAATTGGCGAAGCGTTCAACAACGTCTACGGCCAGGCGATTAATGTCTAGGAGCCCGTGGCAAGAGGCCGGACAGGAGAAAACGCCTGTCCTACCTGCCCATCCACGCCCCTGCGAGTTTCGAGACCTGGGCCGCCTAGGCTACGCCGAAGCCTTGGCCATTCAACAGGAACTCGAAACGGCCCGCAAGGCGGGGGAGATCCCGGATCAGTTGCTGATCGTGGAGCATCCGCACGTCATCACCATGGGGCGGAACGGACACCTGGAAAACCTGCTGGCCAGCCCGGAAATCCTGGACCGCACCGGCATCTCGCTACACCACACCAACCGGGGCGGCGACGTCACCTACCATGGTCCTGGGCAAATTGTGGGCTACCCCATCCTGGACTTACGGAATTGGAAGCGCGACGTGGTGGCCTATGTCCGGTCCCTGGAACAAGTGCTGATCGACGTCCTGGCCGGCTTCGGAATCGAAGGCGCGCGCGAGCCGGGCGCAACCGGCGTCTGGGTGGATGGCAGAAAGGTGGCGGCCATCGGAGTTCACATCAGCCGCTGGGTGACAACCCACGGCTTCGCGCTCAACCACACCACCGATCTAAGTTATTTTCAATACATTGTGCCCTGCGGACTCACCAAACCGGTGACGTCCCTGGAACAACTGGGGTGCTTCGCCAGCCGGGCCGCGGTCGTGGCATCAATCGAACGGCATTTCGCGCAGCATTTCCAACTCGAACTTTTTCAACCAGTGGAACTTACGGAGACAATCTGATGACCGATGTTGTAATGCCCCAGATGGGCGAGAGTATCGTCGAAGGCACGCTGACCAAGTGGCTGAAGAAGAAGGGCGACCGGGTAGAGCGGGATGAGCCGCTCTTTGAAATCTCCACCGACAAGGTGGACACCGAGATTCCCGCGCCCGTGGCCGGCACCCTCAGCGAGGTTCTGGTAGAAGAAGGGCAGACGGTCGGAATCGGCACCATCGTAGCCAAGATCGGCGAAGCGTCCAGCAATGGCGCGGCCCCCGCTCCGGCAGTCGAGGCCGCCCCCGCACCCACTCCCGCTCCCACTCCCGCTCCCGTAGAAACCAAACCCGAAGCCCCCGCACCCCCGCCTGCACCCGCGGTAGAAGAAGCCCCGCCTGAGCCCCCGGCAGCCGCCGATACCAGCAACCCGGGCCCCCTATCGCCGCTGGTTCGCAAGATGGCGCGCGAGTACAACATCGATCTGCACCAGATCAAAGGTACCGGCGCGGGTTCCCGCATCACCAAGCAGGACGTGGAAACGTACATGTCGGCGCAGGGAGCCAAGACCATGGCCCAGAGCGCTCAACCCGCCGCCGCTCTGCCCGCCGCCGCTCCGCCTCCCCCGCCACCACCGGCACCCGCTCCGCCTCCGCCGCCTCCGCCGGTCCAGGCTGCCCGGTCCACGCCACCGCCACCGCCACCCGCGGCCGCTCAGGTGGTAGGCCGCACCCGCATCGAACCCATGACCACCATGCGGCAAAAGATCGCCGAGCACATGGTCTACAGCAAAGCCACCTCCGCCCACGTCACCACCGTCCACCGCGTGGACATGACCAAAGTGGCGAAGATGCGCGATCGCAACAAAGCTGAATTCCAGCAGCGCCACGGCTTCTCGCTCACCTTCCTGTCGTTTGTCACGCGCGCGGCCTGCGAAGCCCTACGGGCCTTTCCGCTCCTGAACGCTTCCATCGACGGGACTAACATCGTCTACCACGACGACATCAACATCGGCATTGCAGTCGCGCTCGAAAACGGGCTCATCGTGCCGGTCATCGCCAACGCGGACGAGAAAAACGTCACTGGGCTGCAGCGCTCCATAGTGGACCTCTCCACCCGTGCCCGTTCCCGCCAGCTCCGGCCGCAGGACGTCCAGAACGGAACGTTCTCCATCACCAACTTCGGCAGCTTCGGCAGCGTATTCGCCACGCCCGTCATCAACCAGCCTCAGGTGGCCATCCTGGGCGTTGGCACGGTGGAAAAGGTGCCGGTGGTAATCGATGGGGACGCCATCGCCATCCGCAGCCAGTGCTACCTGGCGCTTACCTTTGACCATCGCCTGATCGATGGAGCGATGGCCGACCAGTTTACCGGAAAGGTGAAATCGATACTGGAGAACTGGTCGGACTCCATCCTCTAAATAATCCAGGGTAATTGCAAATTCGGGCGCATCCGCTATAGTGGTCCCAGCACGGCTTTCCCTGTTTGAAGCCGATAAGGTGGTATAGCTATGCGCCCCGTTTATTGCGCACTGTCCGTTCTGCTGATTTCTTCCGCCGCTGCCTATGCGGGCGGCAACCTCACCCTCCTGATTCAATTCGAGGGCAAACCTTCCCAGCAATCGGTCCAGGTGATGAAGGACGAGTTGCAAACCCTGATGAAGAATGTGGCCGTCGATTGGAAGCTTCTGGACGAACTGGGCCCCGGCGAATCGTTTCCGGATCTGGTCGTAGTCAAGTTCAAGGGCTCCTGCCAGGTTCAGAAATCCGAACCGGTCGCCCCGTTTTTGATGGATGAACGCGGACCCCTGGCCTTCACCCATACCGCCGACGGGCAAGTTCTTCCCTTTAGTGAAGTGGAATGCGACCAACTCCGCCGGACGCTAAAGCCCCTCACCCGCGGTGTTTCCCAGCAAACTGCCGACGTCATGCTGGGGCGCGCCCTGGGCCGCGTTCTGGCCCACGAACTGTACCACGTCCGGTCGAATACCAGAAAACATGAGAAGGACGGCGTCAACCAGCGAGGCCTAACCCTAGACCAACTGGCAGGCAAGCTCTCCCTCAACTAACCCATGAAATCCGCGGATATATATCCCATTACCACCCTCGGTCCTCTTGCGGTAGACTGAGGGTGGTCTTTAGAACCTGGAACTTAGCAATCCGGACCTCATTCTAATACCTAATCCGGAATTGAAACAAAACATACCTAAAATGTAATAGGAAAAGCACTTGCAATCTGCTTAGTACCGTGGCAGTATCATCATGTGGCCGATTTGTGGCCACTAAGTGGATTAAAAGTGCAGAATGAGGCTATCCCCGCGCAGAAACCTATCCCCTTAGGGATGCATTCTGGACGTGTGGACGACAAAGGACGCCTGAAGGTTCCAGTTGAAATCGAAGAGTTCCTCAAAGGCGAGCGCCTCTTCGTAACAAGTTTTGATGGAAAAGTGGGCCGGATCTATCCGCTGCCCCTCTGGCTGGAAAACGCCAAGCTCTTGTTTGACGACATGGAAGACCCGGAAGGAGCCGAAGCCCTCAGCCTGATGGCGGACAAGTACGGCGCATCCGCCACGGTTGACGCCCAGGGGCGAATTTTGCTGCCTACGCTGCTGCGCCGCAAGATGGGCATCGAAAACCAGCCGGTGCAGTTACGGTATTACCAGGGCGCGATCCACATTCTGAGTTCCGATCTGTTTGAAGAGATGGATCGCCAGGCCGAACTGCAGGCTCCCGAGAAGCTCAAGACGTTCCGCAGGAAAGGGCTGAAATAACGGTCATGTATGCACGTACCAGTCATGCTCAACGAATCGCTGGAGTACCTGGCGATCCAGCCCGGCGGCGTGTATCTGGACGCGACTTGTGGCTTGGGGGGCCATACCGGAGCGATAGCCGCCAAGCTGACTACCGGGCTGGTGATCTCGAACGACCGCGATGCGGAGTCGATTGCCATGGCCCGGACCAACACCGGACTGCTGGCCGGAAGACTGGCCGAAAGGATTCGGTTTCACCAAGGGCCGTTTTCGAAACTGCCGGAAGCGTTAAAGGAAGCCAACGTGCCGCAAGTGGACGGCCTGCTGGCGGACCTGGGAGTGAGCCGCTTTCAGTTGACGGACCCCGCGCGCGGGTTCTCGCTGATGGCGGACGGACCTCTGGACATGCGCATGGACCGCAGCCAGGGCGAATCGGCTTACGACCTGATCAACTTTGCATCGGAAAGAAGCCTTGCCGACTTGATCTTTCAATTAGGCGAGGAAAGGAGGAGCCGGAGAATCAGCAGAGCAATCGTTCGAGCGCGGCCTATTCATACGACCGGGCACTTGGCGCGCGTCGTGGAACAGGCCGTGCCCCGGACGGGTCGTCTACACCCCGCTACCCAGACCTTCATGGCGTTACGCATGGCAGTGAACGAAGAGCAGGACGAGTTGGACCGGCTGTTGGAAGTAGCGCCCACACTGGTGAAAAGCGGTGGACGGATCGTCATTATCTCGTTTATGTCGCTCGAGGATCGCAAGGTAAAGCAATGTTTTCAGGCCCTTGCTAAAACGGGCCAGGTAGCAATTCTGACCCGCCGGGTGATTATCCCGAGCGAGCAGGAAATCGAGGCGAACCCGCCGTCGCGCAGCGCAAAACTCCGCGCGGTGGAAATGGAATCGGACAAGCAGGAATTTTGAGCGAAGGAACGATAGAGATGGCAACTTTTGAGGCAATATTAGGCCGGCTTGCAATCACCAGAGGGGTTGAGCACGCCTCTCCGCAAGCGCGGACACACAGTGAAGAAGATGCGTTCCTGATCCGCGCGATCGCGAACGAAGATGTATTTCTGTTTGCCAAGACAATCGACAACTCCCAGATCGTCCGGCAACCCGCGCCCATGGAAGGCCGTGCGTGCTGGCGCATGATTGGCGGTTCCATCGCCGGCGCCGTGATCGTCATCGGCGTTCTTTTGCCTACGCTCTACGGTACTTTCGCTGGCTACAAACTGGAAGCCCTGCGCCAGGAACGGGCCCGCCTGACGAAAGAGCGGACCGCGCTCGACCTGCGCGAAGCTCGCCTGATGAGCCCGGCCCACCTGAAGCAACTGGCCGACGATCAGCACTTCAACGACCCCGCACCGAATCAGATTGTGTATTTCGACGCCAGGCCAGATAACGCCGTGGCCAACAATACCGCCGCGAAATCCGACGAGCAAATCCGCTAAGCAGCCGGCCATGGCAACCCTCCCTACAAACCG
>JBBQUE010000080.1:0-9088 GCA_038212805.1 Bryobacterales bacterium
TAAAGGATTCCGATCTTTCGCATCGCTTTTTCTCAGGGTAGCAGCAATCAGTGACCGTCCACGGACCAATGAGGCCGGTCCGAGACCAGTTTGATTACCCCGTAGGAAAGGCCAACCTTGTGGAGATCCGGGTTGTTCGCGCCGTCTTTCGGGGAACTGGTGATGGCGGTGGTGACACCGGCGGCGGTTTGAATTACCAATGTATTCAACCACCTGATCGACATGTCGATGGCTTTGCCTACGAAGTGGCGGGAGGTGAGGGAGGGCTCAAAGGCGATGTCATAACCCACCACCATTTGTTCGGCGGCAGCTTTGGAATTTGCCGGATCGGGAGCGCCAGTGAGAGTTTTGTGAAGCCACTGGATGTCTAGCCCAGCCATGGGCGGGATCTGGGCTGGATCGTCGCCACTACGGGCGATGCGAAAACTGTAGTGCATGAGGAAGCCGCGCTCCGGCCTCCTGAGGGTATCGGCGATTTCAACCGAGGCCCCGGCGGCTTTG
The DNA here is from genome assembly GCA_038212805.1 of Bryobacterales bacterium. GTDB lineage: Bacteria > Acidobacteriota > Terriglobia > Bryobacterales > Bryobacteraceae > JANXQZ01. The sequence goes on from JBBQUE010000080.1 coordinate 502, forward strand.
AGCGCGGCCAGAAACCGCTGAACGTTGGCCCGAAACGGCTCCACCAGATCTTCCACTTTCGTGCTGGGCGGGAATTTGGCGACCCAATCGGGTCCACTGACGGACATGATCCCGTTAGGATATACCGGGAGCGGGGTGCACGCCAATAGCTTGCGCAAAGTCGGCGGCCAAGGTTTCGAGGGCCTGAGCCGTTTCCGCGCGGACCACTTGACCGGTTGGGCTGAAGGCGCTGAGAGCTTTGGGGACTGAAGCTTGGGCGGCCACGTTCATGCCCATCATTTCCAGAAGTTCTTTCAATTGACGGAGACAGCGCTGGCCGCCGCCGGGCCCTGGGGAAGCGCTGAGAATCGCCGCCGTCTTGCCGCGGAACACTGACAAAGGCCCCTCGCCGGGTTCGGGGCGGGAAATCCAATCGAGCGTGTTTTTCAGCAGCGCGGGAAATGAACCGTTGTATTCGGGCGACGATAAAACGAAGCCATCGTGAGATTTCGCGATTGCTTTCAACCGCTTAGCGTTTAGTGGCAGTCCGTCTTCGCTTTCGAGGTCGCCGTCGTAAATGGGCAGCGCGAACTCGCGGAGATCGATCACCGTGGTCTCGATGCCAGTCTTGTTCAGGGCCGAGGCGGCGGAGTAAGCCAGCTTACGATTCAGGGAATCGCTGCGATTGCTGCCAGCGAAGACCAGCACTTTTTTAGGGTTTGTGGGGGAAGCCATATCTTGATAAACAACGGTTGGATGCACGGGAACCATCCGGGGATTTTCTTCCATTCGGTCCAGCGGAATGAAGCGCGTCTTGTTGGGTGACGACAAAACATAGAAGAGATGGAACAGTTTTAAGATGGCGGCGGGCGCTATCTGTCCCCGCCATGGGCGACCGAAAGTTCGAAGTGACTCAGCACTCTCTCAAAATGGATGAATGGAAATCAGGCAGACCCCGGCTGGCTGGCATCTCGAGGCTTCCAGCGATAGGCGGCCTGGGAATTTTTCCAAAAGTATTTGTGAATGGCCGCCTCACCCTTGCTGGAAACGTAGCCGCGAACCAGATTCAGCACCTCAGGATATTGCGCCCACTTATCGCTGTTCGGCCAGTCGCTGCCGAAAAGCACACGGTCCGCGCCAAACATTCCCCAGAGTTCGTCTAAGCGCGCGCGGTAGAAATTTAAGTCGGTGGGAACATGGCCGTCGACCCGGCGGAGGACTTCGGACAATTTCACGTAGACTTGCGGCCGCTGCGCCAGAGTGTGAACATCGCCTTCGTAGGACGCGCTCATTTGCGGCAGATGATCCACCACAATCCGGAGCCCAGGCACCAGGTCCGACACGCGGAGCAGCGCAGCAATCAGCGCCGGATTCGGATTCGCGCTGTCCAGCGTCAGCCCGGCTTCCGCCAATGCTTTGAGCCCGGCCACGAACTCCGGCTTGGCCAGTTCCGTGCCCAGATCGCGGCCCCAAAGATTTCCGTACCGGATGCCCAGGAAGAGCGGATTGCGATGAAAGCGTTCCAGTTGCTTACGGAAATCGGCGTGACCCGGCTCCAGATTTCCCACCATCCCGACCATGATGGGGTTCTTGGCGGCAACGTCAAGCACCCATTGGTTATCTTCCAGCCAAGGGCTACATTCCACTTCAATTGCGCCCACAACTCCGTGACGTTTGGCGATGCCCCGGTACCGGTCGGGAAGCGCGGCATGATACAGAACTGCGTCGTCCTTGGGCGGCCACGGCACGCCTTGGGGACGCCCCGGATCGAACAGGTGAATATGGGTATCAATAATGGGAAGCGCCATGGCTCCCAAGCAGGAAGATCCCGCCACGTTCATGGAAACTACCCCCAGGAATGCTCGCCGATCCACGATCATAAGCTCCTATTGCTGAATGGTGAGTAGCAATCCGGCCGGCGATTGCGCGCTACCCGTCTAGATTTTAACAGGCTGATCGCCATCGGCGAGACCGTCCGGGATCTTGATCGCGATCTGATATAGACCGGCATAGGTGGGGGCGAGGGCCGCCCCGATCACCTGCGCCGAGATTCCGTCGATCAAGACCGTGGGCAAGATGACGACCGAATAGAGTTGATCGGAGGGAGTGAAAAGTCCTGGCAGCGGCGCGGGCGACGTCTGTCCCAGACCGGTGGCCCATAAGATGATGACGTCCTCCGGCTTGGCGGGTTTGGTGGTCAGACCAGGGAATAGAGCGGGTGGCGCAACCAGACTGAAATCGGCCCGGGTGGCCACGGCATACTTCGCCAACCATGCACCCAGAGCGGGTGCGGCGGGTTGCACTGTGACACTGGACGAATTGCTGAGAAGCCCGTTGTTGGTAACCAGCACGTTGACGTTGCCAAATGACGGGTTCGCCGGAGCGACGAGGTTCAACTGCGTGGGACTGAGGTAAGCCACGTAGGCCGGCTTGCCATCCAGCGACGTGGGCACGCGGTTATTGATGAAATCGTCCTTGCCCCAAGCGCGAGTGGTTTTTGCCAGGTCCGTACCTTGGATTGTGATCCATGAACCGGGTGAAACCGCCGTATCGAAATTGGCGGCATTCACGGTGCCGCCCCTGGTGAGTTGAGGCTGGCCGCCTACCTTGACCGTCAACGCGTATTGCTGGTTGTAGACGTGGTTACCGTTCCCGTCGCCGGCCACGGCGGAGACGTAAAAAGTGACTGCGCCCACGTTGCTGGAGGGGGCAGTCCAATCGAACTCGAACTACGCGGAACGAGGCTGGCCTTTGCGCGTTCCGGTGAGGGTTTGCTGGATGTACTGCAACGGATAGGTGGAAGTGCAGGCGATGTCGGGAGTCTGCTTTTTCAGCACGGTATCGGCCCAAAGGGTGCGCGTAAATCCCTCGCCGCCGGGGGTGAAATTGCCGACCGGGGCATTGGCACTAATGCGCGCCGTGAGCTGGAATCCCCAGGATTGTTCGGGAGTGTCGGTGATCACCAGAATCCAGTGCTGCTTGGCGCTGGGGGAATAGAACTGGCTGTTGGGGAAGGTGATCTGGACGTTGCCGAAGCCCGCGGAACTGCTATGACAGAAGGCGCAGTTCTGTTCGCTGGGCGAACCAGCATAGCCCACGTCAGCACCGCCCGATGCTCCGAATAGAGCGGGAGCAGCGCACAAGGCCACAGCCGCCGCCATTAGGTGGAAAATGCTTCGATTCATGAATCTCTCCCCCGTGTTCTCTTTGCTTTACGATACCTCGCTCGGATTCGGACGAGCCGTGGGGCTTTGTAAAGCTGACGCCGCGCGGGCCATTGCGGACAGCCGCGGCGTTGCCATGTCGCTGAGCTTGACGGCACCGTGCGATTGGAGAGCGGGTGCTATGATAGGGGCTGTGCCCGTTTCCCCGGGCCTGTAGCTCAGTTGGTTAGAGCGCTACCTTGACACGGTAGAGGTCTGCAGTTCGAGTCTGCACAGGCCCACCACATTTTCCAGAGAATCCATGGCACTTGCCGCGATTGGGCCGCCCAGATTATAGCCTTCATGTATCATATTGAAGTAAAAATCCTCAATGCTCATGCCCCTAACCCGTTGGTTACTTCTTGCGACCGTACTCCCCTTGTTCGGCCAGGCTCCTAAGCTCGCCGCCGCACCCGCGACCTTCTTTCCGCCGGCCCTGGTGGAAGCTGGCAAGGAACAGTTCACCCAGGCCTGCGCCTTCTGCCACGGCCGTGACGCGGCCGGCGGTGAAGAAGGCCCCGATCTGACGCGTTCCAAACTGGTCACCGACGATGTAAACGGCAACCTGATTGGACCCGTTGTCCGCAACGGCCGCGCCGATCACGGCATGCCCGCGTTCAACGTTTCCCAGAAGGAACTCGATTCCCTGGCTGCCTTCATCCACACGCAGAAATCCTTCATGGAGTCCCAGAAAGGAGGCCGCCGCGGTGTCGACGTCTCCGATCTTCAAACCGGCAACCTCGAAGCCGGCAAGGCCTACTTCAACGGCACCGGCAAGTGCTACACGTGCCACAGCTCCACCGGTGACCTGGGCGACATAGCCAAACGGTTCGAGGGCCTCAAACTCATGGAGCGGATGCTCTACCCCAGAGGCGCTAAAGCTACCGCCACCGTCACCATGCCCTCTGGCGAAACCGCAACCGGCACCGTATTCTACCGGGATGAATTCACCATCGCCATCACCGAAAAATCCGGACGCCACCGCTCATGGTTTACAGACCTTGTCAAAGTCTCCATCAGTGACCCCGCCCAGGCCCATGTCGATCTGCTCGCCAAATACTCGGATGACGACATCCATAACCTGATGGCCTACCTGCAGACCCTGAAGTAAGGACAACGAACCCACATGAGACTGATCTACCTGGCCATCCTATCCATCACCTGTGCCGCCGCACAGGGCGTCACCCAGAAACTGCTTACGAACCCGGCCCCGGATAGCTGGCCAGGCTACCACGGCGATTATTCTGGCCGCCGCCACAGCAACCTGACTCAGATCACGCCCGAAAACGCGGGGGGCCTCCAGCTGGCGTGGGCCTACCAGACCAACCAGACCAACGCGCTGAAGTGCTCCCCTCTCCTGGTGGATGGCGTGCTTTACATCACGGTTCCTGACAACGTCTGGGCCGTGGATGCCCGCTCCGGCCACATGATCTGGAAGTACACCTACCCGGCTAACAAGGGCTTCCACATTGGCTCCCGCGGCGTGGCCATGTACGGCAACTGGCTCTATTTCATGACGCCCGACGCCCATTTGATCTCCCTGAATGCGAGTGATGGCAAGGTCCGCTGGGACATCCCCGTGGCCGATTCGAAAAAAGGCTACTGGACCACCATGACCCCCATGGTGGTCCGCAACCACGTGATCGTCGGCGTCTCCGGTGACTTCGATAATCTCACCGGCTTCCTGCGCTCGGTCGATCCCGAAACCGGCAAGACCCAATGGAAGTGGGATGCCACCCCGCCGGCCGGAACTCCGAACGCCAGCACCGGCGGAATGACGTGGATGACCGGCACCTATGATCCCGATCTGAACCTGATCTACTGGGGTACCGGGAACCCCACCCCTGTGCTCCGTGGGAAGTCCCGCCCGGGGGACGATCTGTATACCTGCAGCATCGTCGCACTCAATCCCGATAATGGCAAACTGAATTGGGCCTTCCAACCGTCCCCGCACGACACTCACGATTGGGACGCTGTTGAAACCCCCGTCCTGGTGGATGGCGATTTCCACGGCCAGCAGCGCAAGATGCTGATGCAGACCTCGCGCAACGGCTACTTCTTCGTCCTGGACCGCACCAACGGGAAGAGCCTGCTTACGACGACTTTCGGCCCCACCAACTGGGCCAAAGGCGTGGACGCGAAAGGCCAACCCATCCCGAACCCCGATAAGGACCCCGCTCCCGACGGACGCCTGATCGCCCCGGATGAAGGCGGCATGACCAACTACCGTTCCCCTAGCTTCGATCCCAAAACCGGCCTCTTCCTGGTTGACGCTCATCCCAGCTACGGCATCTATTTCGCCAAGCCTTCTGACGGGGAATTCGGCTGGGCCGGAGCCGACTACGGCGTTTGGGGTAAAGCCGTTCTCGAAGCCATCGACTACCGGACCGGCAAGATCAAATGGAGCCATGAACTGGGCCCCAACGGCTCCGGCGCCGGGGTTCTCACTACCGATTCCGGCGTTTTATTTACGGGCGATAATGGCGGCAACGTGATTGCCATGTCTACCGCGGACGGCAAGACGCTGTGGCACGCAGGCGAGGGGGCCGGGATGCAAAGCTCCCCGATTGCCTATGAGCTGGATGGCCGCGAATATATTGTGACCAGCGCCGGTAGTGTCATGTTCGCCTGGACGCTGCCGCGGAAACAATAGCGCATAGCTTACCTTTGCTCCCGAAACTTGTCTTTACCAGCATTAGCTGGAACCGTAACGACCATTCCCTTTTCCGAATGTAAGGACTGACGGTGGCTACTCCCTGACCTTCGCTGTTATGATCGCATCGCGCCTTGCACCGGTGTGTGCAAAGCCTAGCGCGCGGCCGATCTTTTTCGGCCAAGACGTCGCAATCAGGGTAATCTTTTTAAATGACCACACGTGCAGCCATTTACCTGCCGACGGCCGGATTGGCTCTCTTCGCCAGCCTGCTAACCGCTCAGAACGTGACCGTACCCGAATACGGTCCGCCGAAAGGAACCCTGATCATCGTGGGTGGTGGCCAGATGCAAGGGACAGGGATCATGGAAACGTTCATCAATCGCGCGGGCGGCCCCGGCGCGAAGATCATTGTGGTGCCGACGGCGGCCGGCAATAAAGACCGCGACGGGAACTGGATCGTCTATAAGGAAGCGGACATCATCGCCCCCTGGCTGAAAGTTGGGGCTACTAATGTGCACATGCTCCATACGCATGACCCCAAAGAGGCCAGCACAGAGGAATTCGCCCGTACTCTCCGGGATGCGAAGGGTGTCTGGTTCAACGGCGGCCGCCAATGGAATTGCGTGGATTCCTACATGAACACGCTGACCTACCGTGAGTTCCACAACGTTCTGGCGCGCGGCGGTGTGATTGGCGGTAGTTCGGCTGGCGCAACCATCCAAGGCGACTATCTGGCTCGCGGAGCGGTGGCCGGGCCCGACATTATGATGACTCCGGAACCGGAGCACGAACGCGGATTTAAGTTCCTGCGCCGCAGCGCCATCGATCAGCACATCAACACACGCAACCGTTGGGACGACCTGCAGCCCGTCCTCAAGAAATATCCTGAACTTCTGGGTATCGGCCTTTCCGAAGGGACAGCGATCGTGGTGAATGAAGACCGGTTTGAGGTGATGGGGAAATGGAAGGCGGCCATCTGGGACAATTCGCATCCTCGACAACCCTGGGAAAAACCGTTCTTCGTATTGTCGGCGGGCGACGTTTATGACATGAAGGCGCGGCGCGTGGAAAAGTACGGCATTGGGAATCAGGTACCGGTCAGCATTCAGGCGCACTAGGTTGTAAAGCCGGCTCTACACTCGCTCCGCTCCTCCTTAAGACGTCTGTCAGCCCACGGGTGGGTCAATTCGCCGGCGATCTTCCGCGGAGAGCGGGGCATTGGAAAACCTTCAAGGTAACCTGTGGTTGTGGAACTAACAGTGCAGGACGGCGCGCTACTGCTGTTGATTGCGGTGGTGGTGGCTATGCTCACCCGGCGCTTTCGACTTCCTTACAATGTGGGCCTGGTGGCGGCCGGTATTGGCTTGGCCACTTCCCCCTGGGCTCCCGACGTTCAACTCACAAAGGACCTGATCTTTAGTATTCTGCTACCGCCCCTGCTGTTTGAGGCGGCCTTTTCCATTCGCTGGAAGCCGCTGCAGCAGGATGCGCCGGTGATCGCCCTGCTGGCCACCGTGGGGGTTACGCTTTCGGCGGCAATTACCGCCCTGGGTATGCAGTTCGGGGCCGGATGGGAGGCGGGGCCGGCCTGGGTGTTCGGCGTCCTGATCGCCGCCACGGATCCGGTGTCCGTCATTGCTACGTTTAGGGAAGCTCAGGCCCGCGGGCGCCTGCTTCTGCTGCTGGAGACCGAGAGCTTGTTCAACGACGGGACGGCGGCGGTGGGCTTCGCCGTGGCGGTGGCCGTGGCCGGGGGCCAGCACTTGAGCGGCATGCAGATCGGGCTCAGCATGTTGACCAACATCGGGGGTGGCATTTTGGTGGGCGTCGTTGTTGGGGCGGGCAGTCTGCTGCTGACGGGCCGGACCGGCGATCATTTAGTGGAAATGACGGTGACCACCATCGCGGCTTACGGTTCTTTTCTGATCGCGGAACGATTTCACACCTCAGGAGTGCTGGCGACCATCGCGGCCGGTCTGGTTCTGGGAAATGTCAATGTGATCGGAGCGTTTACGGAGCGCGGGCGCGAAGCGGTAGTAGAGTTTTGGGAATTCGCCGCGTTTATTTCGAATTCCCTGGTTTTTCTCTTGATCGGAATGCATGCGGTGCGGCAAAATTTCCTGGCCATCTGGCCGGCGGCTTTACTGGCGATCGGGCTGGTGATTCTGGGGCGCGCCTTCGCCATCTATCCGTGTTGCCTGGTGTTTGAAAAATCGGCCCTTCGCGTTTCCGGGGCGTATAAATTAGTGCTGTTTTGGGGTGGCCTTCGCGGCGCGCTGGCTTTAGCCCTGGCCTTGGGTTTGCCCGCCGGAATCCCGCGCCGCGACGAAATCCTGACCATCAGTTTCGCCGTCGTGGCGTTTTCGGTTTTCGCGCAAGGCCTGACGATTCCGCCCTTGCTGCGGAGATTGGGCGATCGGGTGCTATGACAAGCTTTCCGCCCGCTTCTCCGGCCTGTAGCTCCGGCCCACCCTGCCCTTCGAGTTGATGGTTCATCGCCTTCCTGCTGCTGATCTGCCTGCAAGTCATCGATCCATCGGCGCTTCGAGGCACCGCATCCACCTGGGTGTAGGGGGCCGCCCGGCAGAGCGGCCTGCTGGATTCTGGTAGAGTAACGCTTAACCATGAAACGGAACACCCTCTGTCTAGCGATCCTGCTGTTCGCCGCACCCGCGTTTGCCCAACCCGCGCCGGATCCCGCGTTTTCTTCCGATCGGCTGGCCCGCATTGACCGCCTGCTGCAAGGGTA
>JBBQUE010000081.1:0-9040 GCA_038212805.1 Bryobacterales bacterium
AGCCGGATACCCAGATCGCGCAGCAAACGGTCTGGCACGGGCGCGGGCGCTTCACACATCAGGTCGGTTGCGCGCGCGGTCTTCGGGAACGGAATCACATCCCGGATAGAGGTTTCGCCAGCCAGCAACATCACCAGACGATCCAGGCCCAGCGCGATGCCGCCGTGCGGGGGCGCGCCAAATTCCAACGCTTCCAGCAGAAATCCGAAGCGCATTTTCGCTTCTTCCTCACCTAAACCCAGCGCCGCAAACACCTGCGTCTGAATATCGCGGCGATGAATACGAATGGAACCTGAACCTAACTCAATTCCATTTAACACCAAATCGTACGACTTGGCGCGGCAGCGGGCGGGGTCCGAGGTCAGCTTTTCCAGATCCTCATCGTGTACCGACGTGAACGGATGGTGCGCGGCATTCCAGCGATTCTCTTCCGCATCCCATTCGAACATAGGGAAATCCACTACCCACAAGAACCGGAATACCTTCGGATCCAGCAACTTGTGGCGGTCGGCGTATTTCTGCGCAATGGCCAGGCGAAGCTGTCCGCATGCCTGGAAGAACGTTTCCTCCGGACGCTGTCCTGATGGTTCGCCCGGCCAACCAGCCAGAATCAGCAGGTCGTCATCCGCCGCGCCCGATGCTTTGCGGGCCATTTCCACCACGGCTGGGTCCAGGCGCTTCATGTCGTCATAAACACGCAATCCGCGTTCTGTTCCAAACGCTTTCCAATCGTCGCGTTCTTTCCGGCTCAGTGCGCCCACCTTGGGAACATGGATGGCCACGGGCGGGAATTTCAAATCCGCAAAGGCGGGCGAAGGCGGCAGTTCCCCATCCAGAACATAGAACGGAGGCAGGCGCAGATCGGGTTTATCGCTGCCGTACATGCGCATGGCTTGCGCATGGGTCAGGCGTTCGAACGGGGCCTTCACTGGCGACCCGGCCACTTCGCACACCTTTTCCATCAACGGCTCAATCGTTTCGTAAATGCGCTCCTGCTGGGGGAACGACATCTCCAGATCGATCTGGGTAAACTCCGGCTGCCGGTCGGCGCGCAGATCTTCGTCGCGGAAGCAGCGGACGATCTGGAAATATTTCTCGTACCCGCCAATCATCAGCAATTGTTTGAAGATCTGCGGCGATTGCGGCAGCGCGTAAAAACTGCCGGGCTGCACGCGGCTGGGTACCAGATAATCGCGCGCCCCTTCCGGCGTGGAACGCGTCATGAACGGCGTTTCAATTTCCAGAAATCCCTGATCGTAAAGCGATTGGCGTACCGCGAAAGTAATGCGGGAGCGCAGGATGATATTCCGCTGCATTTGCGGACGGCGCAAATCCACGTAACGGTATTTCAGGCGCGCGTCTTCCTTCACTTCAATCGCTTCGTCCATGGGGAACGGCGGGGTGCGGGATTCATTTAGAATCCAGATTTTGTCCACCACCAATTCCACTTCGCCCGTGGGAATATTCGGATTAATGGTCTCGGGCGACCGCTTTTCCACGTGGCCTTCGGCTGCGATCACATACTCCGGGCCAAGCGATTCGGCCTTCGCATGTACCGCCGGATCCATCTCCGACCGGAAAACCAGCTGCGTCACACCGTCGCGATCGCGCAAATGAATAAAGAACACGCCACCTAAATCGCGGCGGCGATGCACCCACCCCATCACCAACGCGCGCTTGCCTGCATCGGCCACGCGCAACTGCCCGCAGCTATGGGTGCGGCGCAGGTCCCCCAGAAAATCCAGTTGTATTGTTTCCATTTTTTAGTTAGAGCTCAAACGCGCGAACAAATCTTCCCGCGTCACGGTTTGTTGCTCGCCGGAGCGCATGTCTTTCAAGCCAAAGTTCCCCGACGCCAATTCGTTCTCACCCAGCATCAGGCAGTAGCGTGCGCCCAGCTTATTCGCAATCTCCAGAGACCGCTTTAATTTCGCATCCAGCCCGCATTCCACGCTGATGCCTTTGACGCGCAATTCACGCGCCAAGCTGGCCGCGGCCCGTTCCGCCATCGGACCCATGGGAGCGATGTAAATATCCAGTAACGGCAGGTGGGCCTCCGGGTGCTCCTGCTCCACGCTCATCACCAGGCGGTCCTCGCCAATCGAGAACCCAATACCAGGCGAGTGTACGCGCGACCCCAGCGCCTCCGCCAGTCCGTCATACCGCCCGCCGCCCAGAACGGAATTCTGCGATCCCAGCGCCCCGTGGATTATCTCAAACGTGGTGCGCATGTAGTAATCCAAGCCGCGCACCATGCGGGGGCGGATTTCAAAATCGATGTTGCGGTCGCGCAGGTGCGTGCATACGGCTTCAAAGTGCGTTTTGCAAGCAGCGCACAAATGGTCGTGAATGGAAGGCAGGGCATCAATGGCGGGCTGGTCTTCGGGAACCTTGCAATCCAAAACGCGCAGGGGATTGGTTTCGGCGCGCCGCTGGCAATCGCCGCATAAGGTGGGCGCGATATCACGGAGCCGCTCGCGCAGGGTCTCCATGTATTGCGGCCGGCAATTGGCATCGCCCACGGAATTCACCAGCAGCTTAAACCCGGTCAGCCCGCAGCGCTGCAGAACCTCCACCACCATCTCAATCACTTCCGCATCGGTGGCCGGGGCATCGGAACCAATCACTTCCGCGCCGATCTGCGAAAACTGCCGGTAACGGCCTTTCTGTGGACGCTCCCGCCGGAACATGGGGCCTATATAGTAGAGCTTCGCCAGCCCGGGCTTTTGATCCAGGCGGTGCTCAATGTACGCCCGCATTACGGACGCGGTGGCTTCCGGGCGCATGGTAAGCGAACTGCCGTCGCGATCCTCAAACGTGTACATCTCTTTGCCCACTATGTCGGTTTCTTCTCCGACGCCGCGCGTGAACAGCACCGTTTCTTCCAGGATGGGCGTGCGGATTTCCTGGTAGTTGTACGTGCGGAACACCTCGCGGGCGATGGCTTCCACAAAGTTCCAGGTGGTGCTCGCGGGCGGCAGAATGTCCCGCGTGCCCTTCACTGCTTTAATCAAGACGGTTCGTCCCTATATGCGCGCGCGGCTTCCACGTAATGCTGGGCATTCAGCCGGAACCGTTCGCGTTCCTCTTCCGAAATCTGTCGCTTCACTTTGCCGGGAACACCCATCACCATGCTGGCTGGGGGGATGTCCGCGCCTTCCGCCACCACCGCGCCGGCCGCAATGATGGACCCGGTTCCAATGCGCGCACCATTCAAGATGATGGCCCCGATACCGATCAGGCACTCGTCTTCAATGGTGCATCCATGCAGCATCGCCAGGTGGCCCACGGTAACCCGGTTCCCAATATTCAGCGCAAACGGGCCGGCGTCGGCATGCAGCACGGAATTATCCTGAATGCTGGTTTCCTCGCCGATCCGGATGGAATTGGTATCGCCCCGGATGGTGACATTGGGCCAAACACTGGATCGTTCCCCAATCGCAACATCGCCAATTACTTGCGCGCTTCGGTCTACGTAGGCGGATGCGGCGATTTTCGGGACGACGCCGCGATAAGAACGGATCATAAAGGCGGTGTGATCTCCCATGCTATCACGCCGCTTTGGGAATTTGGCCCGTTTGTTCAATAGACGGGTTGCCGGGTTCGTTCAGCCGTTTCATTGGGGTTCCGGAGCCGGTTGCGGGGCTTTGTTGAGGCAGCAGCGTTTGAATTTCTCGCCGGAGCGGCAAGGGCATGGTTTGTTGCGGCCGATTTTCACGACGCGGATGGTCTGGGGCTGGGCGGGTGCGCTTGGGTTCGTTTCCGTGTCCTGGGGTTCGGGAGTGGCCGAGATTTCGGGTTCGACTTCGCGCTCTTCCGCGGGGGCGGAGAGGCCGGGACCGAAGCCCAACCGGTTGTCCCGGCGGTAGCGCATCAGCAAGTCATAGGCGCGGACCAATTGGCGGGAGTAGCCTTCGTCGAGGCGGCGGATGAGTTCCGGGACGGAGGGATCAGACCGCATGCGAAAAGCTTTGGAGGCGGTGCGGGCGGCGGGTTCGCTGGGTTGGTTTAGCTTTTCGATTTCGCCGTCGGTGCCGGAGCTTTCGACGGCCAACAGACGGTGGGATCGCCAGCGGGCGGCTACCATGATGGTGACGATTTCGTCTTCAAAGCCGTCACGAGGCTTCATGATGACGTCGAAGGTGTTGAGCAGATCGTTGAAGGCGGCCTTGGATTCGGTGTTGAGGACGAGGGTTTTCGCCAGGAAACCGTGGCGGGTGGCGTTTTGGGCGGAGCGGGCCTTGCCTTCGGCGGTTTTGGGGCCGTGGGATTTAGCGCCGTTGACGCGGGGGACTTCGATTTGGCTTTCGGTGCGCATAGGTGACTTCAGAATGGAACGCGGGGGTTGGGAATCAACATGGGTTTTCGCGGATGTGGTTAATTCGGCGGGAAATTGAGTTTGACAATTGACAGCAACGGCCTCGGGCGAATTCTGTATTTGGATGGGAAATGGGCGAGGGTGGGCACCGATCAGGGGTTAATGCGGGGTTACTCCTGGACTTGAAAGAAAGGAGCGTGGATCATGGCCGGGTCCTCAGCCTTAGTCAAAGGATACAGAACAATCAGTCCTTTTCAAAAGAGAACGCGCCGCTCAATGGCCAATATTTCGTATTTATTTGTGCAGCCAATCTCCAGGCGCAAACACAGAAGTCCTCCTTCACGTTTGATCACGCTCGACGATTCTTGACAACTTTGGGCCAAGGCTCGCAGTTGGATGCCAAGCTTTTTCTGGAGTACGCCTGAGATGCTGAACTGCAGGGCGACATTTGAAATCAGCCAGTGCTGTTCTTCCAGGAAATCCTGACCAAGGATTTGTCGCTGTTGAATCTGCTGGATTCCAAGTTCACCATGGCAAACTCACCGGACATCTTGCCTCCTTCGCCTTTGCCAAACATGTAGATGCGGCGCGGATTAATGGGGTAAGTTTTCTTGGTCCATTAGATGAGCTTCTCGATAGGCTCGTGGTCGGTAGTCCCAAATTGTTGGGCCTGAGGACCGCCGGCCAGGAGCACGTACCGGCCGGTTAAGCCGAGGCGCTTCAAAGCCTCGCGTACCGGAAGAATCTTATTTCCCACGGGACGGGAGACCGGCCGCACAGCACAGCGTCGCCAGAACAGCTAAATAGCGAGAGGCAGGGCAAAAGAAGTATTTCATGTGGAGCCCGGTGAACTGTATATTAATTCAATTATGCTTGGAAGCCGTTGAGATTTGCCGTTGCAAGGCCCGAAACGTTAAGTTCCGCGGGACCAGTTTGAGGTACTGTTCTATAGTGGCGGCGCGCCGCTCCATCTGCCCGAGTTGCGTGTAGACACTGGTGAGCAGTAGCCAGGACCGTTCATAGTAGGGGTCGAGAGATACGGCTCGCTTTAGTTGGCTGATAGCACCCGGCAGATCCCCCGCAGCCAGCTGCGCAACCGCCAAGTTGTGTGCGGATTCCGCCTTGGCAGGTTTCAGCCGCCCGGCTTCTCCATACATGAGGACTGCCTCTTTAGGCCGCTGCTTCTGCAGCAGAACGGAACCTAACGCAGAGTACACCTCGGCATCTTTGGTGGTTAGGGGAAGCAGAAGGGCGAATCCTTTCTGGATCCACTCGGCAGAGGCTTGCCCTTGGCCAGCGTAGATATAGGCAAGCCCCAGGTTCCGGTCCCGCAGCGCAATCGGTGGCTCCCGCCAAGCGCGCAATGTGCGGGAGGTTTGGGCTAGCACGGGGTCACCGCCGCCCGGAATCTGAATGCGGTGATCGGTGTAGGCGGTATGCGCCACCTCCGGCGTAGGCTGTTTCGGCATGTGGCAGGAGACGCATTCGCCTTTATACCCGGAGTGGCTCTGAGAAAGAGCGGCCGCATTATGGCAACCCGTGCAGACTTGCTGGAACGAGACTGTTGCGCCGTGCGGATTATGACAGGTGCCGCACCATAGCTTGCCCGAACTCTCTCGCGCGCACTTGCTCAGAGCGAACTGTTCGACTTGGCTGACCACTCTCAATCCCGGAGAAGGCGTAGACGACACATATGTGGTGAAGGAAGGGTTCCGGTCTGCCCACGAGATACCAGGAGCCAGGATACGCGCTTCGCCTTGGAGGTGGCATCCCTCGCACACGAGGCCGCGATCTTCAGCGGACATCCGATCCGGGTTGGTGAAGTGTTCGGTTGCTTTGAAGTGGCATCGCTCGCACGAGATCGGGGCGAGAGTCTCGATGGATTGCGATGTCCCGGATCCATGGCAATTCAGACACTCAGGCTCGATACGGCGATCAAAATCCGGGGCGGGATCGCGCTCGTATCCCGGTGACACGTCCCAGCGAGCGCGCTGGGAAAACCAGGAGATCGGCGACTCGTAGAGATGCTCGCCGATAGCAACCGCGAAGCTCTGCCCCACGCTTCCGGATCCGATCGTGAGAGCGACGGGGTGTTCGGAGATGAGCTTGTTTCGCTCGATGCGATGAGTCATCCGGCCACCCTCTGTCTGGACAACAAGGCGAGAATTAGAGAATGGGTGGCTGAACTCTCCGCCCGGTGACTTCCAAGTGGAGATCGAATGAGCCATCCCCGTTGCCGCATAGGCTTGTGCTTGCGGCCGATGGCAAGGCAGGCAGTTGTTCTGACCGCGAGCGGCCAGGACAACGAAGATAAGTAGCAGAAGACGATGCACGCGGCATATCGAGAGCCAGGAGACAGGCTTTTGGGGCCTGTCCCCTGCCCCGTTCTCAGAAGTCGAAGCGAGTACCGAATTGAATGGACCGGTTGCCGCTGATGCTGGTGACCTGTCCAAAGAGCGGGTTGGTGATGCTGGTTACAATGCCGCCGAGGGTACCCCGATTGAACCCATTCAGGAACTCGGCGCGCAACTGGAAGCGGGCGCGTTCGCCGAACCGCACATTCTTCTGCAATCCGAAATCTTCGTTCCGGCGCGCAAAATTGCGCACGCTGCCGTAGCGGAATGCGGCGTTCCCGAGCGTGAGAGGCGCCGGATCGGAGAACAGCGACTTATTCAGCAGGGTGTTAGACGCTGAGGAGGTAGGCGAGATCTGGAACGCTCCCTTATCAAAGTTCGCCACCTTCAGGTCGCCAGGGGCAATGTTAGCGCGATTGGTGGTGCCGTTCCATCCGCCCGAGAGCGGCGTGGAACCGGAGAAGCCCAGAGGCGTGCCGCTGAAGTAGTTAAAGATGCCCGAAATGGACCAGCCTCCAATTGCAGCTACGACCAGGCGGGGCGCATGCGCAAACATCGACCGGCCTTTGCCAAAGGGAAGTTCATAGCTGATATAACTCTTGAACAAATGCGGCTGATCATCGTCAGAGACGGCTTTTTCGAGCTTCAGGTTGTAATAGTCAAGCGGGCGGCCCCCGTTATCGTTCACCAGCGAGGATTGAACGTTGGTCAGGTTCTTGGACCATGTGTAGTTGGTGTAGGCAGTAAGGCCTTTCGCGAACTGGCGGTTGAGCGTGATCTGCATGGAATGGTAAGTGGAGAAGCCTAGCGGCGCACCGTAATTCTGCACGGTCTGATTGCCCTGCACCTGCGGATAGGCCCGTAAGGCGCTGGCAACCGTGCCCTGGAATCCCGGATATGGGTAAGCGATGCCATTCGCGGCCGCATCGGCCGGGGTACGAATGGCATTATTCAAGTTGCGGCCGAACTGCTGTAGATACTGTGGCCTCAGTTGATTGAGTAGCGCCAACTGTCCTTCCCGGATGCCAGTGGTCTTGTTTCCCACATAGCCAACATCAAGGACCAGGTTACGAATCAGTTCCCGCTGGACATTCAAGTTCCATTGCTGTGTGTAGGGAGACCGTCCGTAGTTCTTATCGATCATGCCGGGACGATTCTTGTCGCCGTAGGAGACGTCATAGGCAGGGGACTGATAGCGGTTGGTCGGGAAACCGTTATCCCAATTAAAGATGCCGGCCCAGGGCGTCACCGGATCGGCTGAAAGGGAATAGGTGCCGCCGGCTTGCACGCTGGTGGCCTTGCCGAGAGGCGTTCCACTGAAGCCATTAAACAGATCGCCCTCGAACATGATGCCATAGGCGCCGCGCAGCGTCCACTTCTCCATCAGCCGGTAAGCGAAGCCGAAGCGCGGACCGAAGTCGCGGTACGACTTCACGCCGAAGTAGTTTTTCCCGGTGCAGACGCTGCAGTTGCCAGCGAAATCATACGCGCCTTGCCGGCCCGTGGCTGGATCCAGCTTGTCAGGATTCCAACTCGACAGACGGTTGGCAACTTCGGTGAAGGGTGGCTGAAATTCCCAGCGAAGGCCAAGGTTCAGGGTCAGCCGGGAGTTGACCTTGAAGTCGTCCTGGAAGAAAAACGCACTGTAGACGCGGCGTCCTCCCAGCCCCACGGGGTCGCTCAACGAGGAACTGTCCACAATGCCAAGCAGGTAGCTCGCGAAGGCGTAACCCGTCTGATTGCCGGAGAACGCTTCGTTCGGAATCGCCGTTCCGCGCGCATTGAAGGCGAAGCCGCCGCCCTGGGTCGGGCGGGTATTCAGGTGATTGTGGCGCAGGTCGATGCCTGCCTTCATGAAGTGACGGCCCTTCGAGAAGCTGAGGGTGTCGATCAAACCGAAGCCTGTATACACCTGGAAGTCATTCTGCGGGTCGCCGATGTTGGTGAGGTTCACAAACGGGCCGCCGCCGAAGTCGATGTTGGGGAACCCAAATGTAGAGAGATTTTTGATCCCCAATTGCTTTGCGCCATCAATGTCTTTGAACGCGCCGACGTTCGGGTTCGCCATCCGGTTGTAGTACACAGTGAACGTGTTCAGCAGGCGGGGAGTGGCATTCCAATCATGCGAGATGCGCGCCAACTCGCTCTTGATGACCTGATCCCGGGCGCTTGTCAGGACGCCGCCGGTGGGGTCGTCCGGATTCCAGAGACGGGTCTGATCAAGCAGAAGGCGGGGGCGTTTATTAAAGCTGAAAGAGCCTGCAAGCTTATGGCCCGAACCCAGGTTTTGATCGACCTTGGTCGAAAATTGGTACTGGTCGAACCGGGGAGTGCCGGCCAGTGGACGGATGGCATTGTTGGTAAGCGG
>JBBQUE010000082.1:0-8979 GCA_038212805.1 Bryobacterales bacterium
GTTATGGCGGCGACGTCGACTCACCCAATCTGGATCGCATGGCCGCCGCCGGGTTGCGCTTCACCCAGGCGTATTCCACCGCGCGCTGCGGTCCGTCGCGGAGTTGCCTGCTCACCGGCCAGTACGCGCAACAAACCTCCAGCGACATCATGACTCCGGGCAAGATTCCCGATTACACCCGCTTCCTTCCTGAATACCTGAAGCCTCTGGGCTACCGCAGTTATCACACCGGCAAGTGGCACATGAAACACGTAACCGGCGAAGGCGGCGTGGGCTTCGACCACTCCTACACCATGCTGGACGAACTGCGATTCTTCACCCAAAACCGTCATGAACTGGATGGCGAACCGCTTCCCCGGCCCGGCCCCGGCTATTACAGCACCACCGCCATCGCCGACTACGGAGTGCGCTTTTTAAAAGATCATGCGCGCGAACACGCATCCGATCCGTTCTTTCTTTACGCCGCCTTCCACGCCCCGCATTTCCCGCTGCAAGCGCCTCCCGAAGATATCGACAAGTACCGTGATCGCTTTGCCGAAGGATGGGATACGGCGCGCGAGCGCAAGTGGCAGCGCATGACCCGCATGGGTCTGATCCACTGCCCGCTAGCGCCGCTGGAACCCAACATGTGGACCAAATGGAACACGCCGGATGCGGAACTGATCGCCAAAATCGGTCCGGGCGAAATCAGCCGTGCCGTGCCCTGGTCCACGCTCACAGCTGAGCAAAAGAAGCTCCAGCGGACCAAAATGGCCATCCACGCCGCCATGATTACGCGCATGGATACAGAGATCGGCAAGCTGTTGAAGCAAGTGGAAACCATGGGGACGCTGGAGAACACCGTGGTGATGTTCCTCTCCGACAACGGCGCAAGTTCGGAGCAGTTGATCCGCGGCGATGGGCACGATTCCGCTGCGCCTTTGGGTTCGGCGCGCACCCACCTGGGGCTGGGTCCGGGTTGGGCCAGTTGCTCCAACGCCCCCTTCCGGCTCCATAAATCATGGGTGAACGAAGGCGGTATTGCATCCCCGCTGATTGTTCAGTGGCCAGCCGGCATCCAAGCCCACAACCGTTTGCGCAACGATCCTTGCCACTTTGTGGACGTGCTTCCCACGCTGGTGGATCTGGCCGGTGGCAAGCCCGTAGCGCCGTCGGGACCTGGATTAACGGGGCGAAGTATCGCTCCCGCGTTCGCGAAAGACGGCGCGGTTACCCGCGATTTTCTGTACTTCAATCACAACCATAACCGCGGCCTCCGCGTGGGAGATTCGAAGCTGATCGCGACCGGGGACGACGGGCCATGGGAACTGTACAATCTGGCCAACGACCGGTCCGAACAGAAGAACCTGGCAGCCGCCCAGCCCGATCGCGCGCGGCAGTTGTCAGATAAGTGGAAGAGCGTCGACAACGGCTTCACCAGTACCCGGGAAAGCGCTCCAGCCAGCACGAAGAAACTGATGCCCACTGGAAGAGGGCCTGCCTGATGCAATGGCTTAGCAGTCCGTGGCGAAAGGACGGACAGGCGAAAACGCTTGCCCCACCTGCCCGTAAACCACTGATTCTGCCATGTGGCGCGGGCGTTTTCGCCTGCGAGTCGGCGTGTGAACCACTTTCGCCGCGGGCTGTTAGGGCACTGTTCATTCTTCCCCTATTGGCCGCCAGCCTCCACGCCCAGGCCACGCTAGGCTCCGCTTCCTTGAGCGGGTCGGTGCGGGACGCCAGCGGTCTCTCCGCGCCCGGAGCGGCCGTAACCCTGACGGATCTGAACCGTGGCTTATCTCGCCAAACCTCGTCGAACGAATCCGGGATCTTCGTCTTTCCCAGCATTCCGCCCGGCGAGTATTCTCTCCGGGTGGCCAAGCAGGGCTTCCAAACGGAGGAGATCCGCCAACTCCCCCTGGCCGTGGGACAGGCGGCGTCGCTGGATATTTCTCTGAAGGTCGGCGAGGTTTCTTCCACCATAGAGGTGAAAGCTGAGGCCGCGCAACTGGAGACGGAATCGAACGTAATCGGTGCCGTCGTCGATTCGGCCCGGGTGCAGGATTTGCCGTTGAATGGGCGCAACTACCTGCAACTGGCCCTGTTAAGCGGAGGCGCGCTTCCCGCCAACGGGCGTAGCGATTCCTTCGCCGGACAAACCGGGCGCTCATCGAACGCAGTTCTGCTTGGCGGTAACGTCGGCAGTTCCACGGGGTACCTGATTGACGGGATCGCAGTGCGCGGCGGCAGATTGGGCGAATCGGCCCTGAATCTCTCGCCGGCCGCCATCGATCAGTTCAAGGTTCAGCTGAGCTTCTTCATGCCTGATCAAGGACCCAATCCCGGCCTGGTGAACCTCACCACGAAGGGCGGCGGCAACCGGTTTCATGGCGAGGTCTTTGAGTTCTTCCGCAACGGCGACCTGGACGCCCGCAACTTCTTCGCCCCCGGACCCGAGAACCTGCACCGGAATCAATTCGGAGCTGCCATAGGCGGGCCCATCCGCCGTGACCGGACATGGTTCTTCGCCAACTTCGAAAGCCTGCGCGAAGTCACCGCCTTCAGTTCCAGCGGTTACACACCCACCGCCGCCATGTTCGGGGGCGATTTCCGGGCCCTCACTCCCGTGATTTTCGATCCCCAGACCTACTCTGCCGCGACGGGCACGCGCACGCCCTTCCCGAACCAAACCATTCCCGTTTCCCGTATCAACCCGGTCTCGAAGGCTCTGCTGGCGTACTATCTGCCCGGATCCAGCCTGGCGCGCAAGCCCGCCAATGTATTTGCGAATCCCCGCCGCGCCAACGACGACGACCAGTTCGGCGGGCGCGTGGACCACTCCTTCTCTAGCCGCCAGAACGGGTTCATCCGTTATCTGAGAGAGCGCGGCGATCTGGTTTCTCCCGGCCTAATGCCGAACGCGGGTTCGCGCTTCCCGCTCGAAACCGACTTCGTCACCATGCAGCACACCTGGACGATTTCGCCCTCGTTCGTAAACAATATCCGCGTGGGCTTCGTGCGAAATCTCATCTTCAGCGCCAATGAAGGCGCGGAGTTGGGCGAAATCCTGCCCAAGCTCGGCATCACCAACACGTTGGACACGCGAGGAATCACCGGGATCGGAATCAGCGGTTACGCGGGCTTCGGCAAGTCGGCCGGTGACCTCGGTAACATCGACAACAATTACCAGTTGGACGACACCATGTTCTATTCCAAAGGCAAGCACGCGTTGCAATTCGGCGCAACCATCCGCTACCGGCGGACGTGGCAACAGAACTCCAACGCGAACGCCCTGGGATCGTTGAATTTCCAACCGCAATTCACCGCTCAATTGATCCGGAACGCACAAGGCGCGATGGCTCCCCAGGCCGGCACCGGCGATTCCTTCGCCGATTTTTTGTTGGGCGCTCCGGCTACCGGACAGATGATCGGTCTGCCGTTGCTGCCGTACCGCTTCACCCAGGTGAATCCTTATGTGCAGGACACATGGAAACTGTCGCGAACGCTGACCATTAATGCGGGGGTAGCCTGGTTTGTCGCCACCAATCCCAATCCCGCGAAATGGGCCGCCAAACTGCCCCATGCGCTGGATTATTCCACCGGTCTGCTGCAATACGCGGCCCTGGGCCAGATCGATCCCGAAGTGCTGCAGATGAATTGGACCAGCTTCACGCCGCGCCTGGGTTTCGCCTGGCAGCCATCATTTTTAAAGAACACCGTCGTCCGCGCCGGGGCCGGAATCTATTACACCGATACCAAGTTGATTGAAGCCCAGTTCGCCATGGTTGCGCCGCCCTTCAATACCCCGCTGACCATTACGAATCCGCCATCAACGCCCTTGCCGGCTTACGTCTTGGGCCAGAATATCTTCCCCGCGCCCCCCACCAGCCCGCTGAACGGCACCTACGCGGCGAACCTCCCCAACGGCACCACGGCATTTCTTTTGAAGCCAAGCAGCGCCGTCCCCTACAGCATCCAATGGAACTATTCCCTGCAGCATTCTTTCTCTACCGCCGATACCGTGGAACTGGTGTACCTGGGGATGTCGGCGCACCATCTGCAGATCCGGTATGAAGCCGATCAATGCGTACCGAACGCAGCCCTGTTCTGCAATCCCGCCACCAAACCTTTTCCGCGCTACAGCAGCCTGTACACGGCCGATTTCAACGGCAACTCTTCGTACCATGCGGTCATCGGGCGCTACATGCATAACTCCGCGGGCGGGCTGAGTTCGCGCTTCGAATACACGTTTGGCAAGGTATTGAGCGATGGGGGTAACAATGAGTCGCAGATCGCATCCTGCCGGGCCTGCGATAAGGGCCCGTCGTCCTTCGACATCAAACATCGCGCCACCGCCAGCTTGATCTATCGCGTGCCGTTCGGGCATGGACGCCGCTTCGGCGGCAAGGTTCCCATGGCCGTGGATCTGGTGGCTGGCGGATGGTCCGTTACCGCCATCGCCACTTTCGCTTCCGGTGCGCCCTTCGACGTCACCGGGCCCAACACCACGGGATTCAATAACATCACGCATCGCGCCAACCGGCTGTGCGACGGGCGCAGCGATCAGCTGCAAGGCAGCCTCCGGACCAATGGGCTGAAGTGGTTCGATACCAGTTGCTTCGCCGCCCCGGCTTCGGGGTATTACGGCAACGCATCCCGCAACGTGCTGTATGCGCCGGGGGTGAACAACTGGGATAGCGGTATCGAAAAGCTATTCCCGCTCAGGGAGGGCATGAACCTGCAGTTGCGCGGTGAAATGTTCAACATCTTCAACCACGCGCAGTTCGGTGCCCCGAACTCGCTGGTGACGTCGCCTCCGTTCGGCCTGATCTCAAGCGCGGGCGCTCCCCGGTTGGTGCAATTCGCGGCACGGCTGATCTTCTAACGCTCGCCAAGGCCCCCAGAGCCGCCCGGCTTACTTCAGCTCCAGGATTTCTTTTTCCTTGCCCTTCGCCGCATCATCCAGGCGCTTGATACAGCCGTCCGTCATCTTCTGGACTTCATCCAGCGCCCGGCGCTCTTCATCTTCGCTCACCAGCTTGTCTTTCATCAATTTCTTGATATGTTCATTCGCGTCGCGGCGCAAGTTGCGCAGGGCTACCCGGTGCTCTTCCGCCACGTGGTGCAGCTTCTTCACCAGTTCCTTGCGGCGCTCAGTCGTCAGCGGCGGGATCGGCACTCTCACCACCTTACCGTCGTTGCCGGGATTCAGCCCCATGTCAGAAACGCGAATCGCTCTTTCAATGGGCGCGATCTGCGCGGCATCCCATGGCTGGATAGTAATCATCCCCGGCTCCGGAACATGTAGGGTAGCCACCTGATTGATCGGGGTCGGCGTGCCGTGGTAATCGATTCGAACGTTATCCAGAAGGCTGATGGACGCCCGGCCAGTCCGGATGTTCGTCATGTCATGCTGGAAGGCGTGCAGGCCCTTTTCCATGCGATCCTTGGCCTGGGCCTCAACTTCATTCACGTTCTGAAAAACACGGGCCGCGGGAACTGCGTTGGGTTCGTTGGGTTCGTTTCTCATATCTTGTCCTTATAGTGCACCGGGTTCACCGTCGTGTATCAGCGTGCCGACGGCTTCCCCCATCGCCATTCGCATTATATTGCCGCGCGCGTTCAGATTGAAGACCAGGATGGGCAGTTGATTATCGCGGCACATCGCAACCGCCGATGCATCCATCACCCGCAGCGATTTGGAAAGGACTTCCAGATAGCTGACTGTGGGGTAAAACACCGCATCCGCATGCACCATGGGATCCTTGTCGTACACCCCATTGACGCGCGTGGCCTTGGCGATCACTCCGGCGTGGATCTCCAGCGCACGCAGCGTGGCGGCGGTATCGGTGGAAAAATACGGGTTCGACGTGCCTGCGGCGAAGACGACAATGCGCCCCTTTTCCAGATGCCGTACCGCGCGGCGGCGGATGTAAGGCTCAGCCACCTGGCGCATTTCGATGGCGCTCAACACACGGGTCGGGACCCCGGCTTTCTCCAGCGCATCCTGCATGGCAAGCGCGTTGATCACGGTGGCCAGCATTCCCATGTGATCCGCCGTCACACGGTCCATGTTCTTGGCCGCGGCGGCTACGCCCCGGAAGAAATTGCCGCCTCCCACTACCAGCCCGATCTGGACTCCGGTTTGGGCCACTTCCGCGATCTCGTGCGCCAAGTCATGAACCCGCTGCGAATCAATACCAAAGGAGGCCCCGCCCGCCAGGGCCTCTCCACTCACTTTAAGAAGTATCCGTTGGTACTTAGGTTGATATTTGGGCATGCCGTGCGCCAGCGGACTATTCGCCGGGAGCGGAGGTTTCCGGCGTTTCCTCGATCACAGCCGCGTCCCCCACTTTGAAACGGACGAAGCGTGAGACAGAGATATTCTCGCCCAAGGTTGCGATCACGCCCTTAATCACGTCGGCCACAGTGTGCGTATTGTCTTTGATAAAGGGCTGCTCGTAAAGGCAGATCTCCTCATAGAACTTCTGCATGCGCCCTTCGGTGATCTTATCGAGCATCTTTTCGGGCTTGCCTTCCTGCCGGGCGCGCGCCTTATGGATGTCCTTTTCCTTCTCGATGGCTTCGTTGGTGACGTCTTCCTTGCGGATGAATTGGGGATCGGCCGCCGCGATCTGCATCGCAACATCCTTCACCAAGGCCTGGAACTGGTCGGTCCGCGCCACGAAATCCGACTCGCAGTTCACTTCCACCATCACGCCCAATTGGGATCCGGGGTGAATATAGGTACCGATGGTGCCTTGCCGCGTAGCCCGGGTGGCTTTCTTGGAAGCGGAGGTGATGCCGCGCTTGCGCAAAATGATCTCAGCCTCGGCCAAATTGCCGTTGGCTTCCTTCAGAGCACCCTTGCAATCCATCATACCCGCGCCGGTCCGGTCGCGGAGTTCCTTCACTAGCTTCGCGCTTATTTCCATAGTGATGATTCGTTTTCGCTTTTCGATTATTCCAAAATGACGGAGGAGCTGAGTGCTCCTCCATTTTACTAGCGGAGCCCTCAGGGCCCCCCTATTTTACTATTAGCGGCTGGTGGCGTGCCCGGCGTCGTCCTTCATTTCAGTTCCGGCGCCCCGGCGAGGCAGGGACATGGAGGGCAGTTCCTCATCGGAAATACCTTCCGACATGAGCTGATCCAGTTGCTGCGGATCGAACTGCGTGTATTCCGGCATTTCATCCAGCGACGTATCGTCAGTGATGATTTTTTCGACGCTGAAATCATGCTCGGTGGCCAGAGCGCGGCCTTCCACCACGGCGTCGGCAATCTTATTGGTGAACAGGCGGATGGCGCGCAGCGCGTCGTCGTTACCCGGAATTACATAGTCCACTTCGTCCGGATCGCAATTCGTATCCACTACCGCAACCACGGGGATTCCCAGCTTGCGGGCTTCCTTCACGGCGATCGCTTCTTTATTCGAATCGATCACGAACAGTAGATCTGGCAACCCGTTCATCTCTTTGATGCCCGCCAGATTCTGCTGCAGATGCTTACGCTCTCGCTCCAGGCGTCCCACTTCTTTCTTGGCGCGGCCCACCCAGTTATCTTCATTCGCCAGGGTATCAAGCTCCTTCAGGCGTTTGATGGATTTCTGAACCGTGGTCATGTTGGTGAGCAGTCCGCCCAGCCAGCGCTGGTTCACGTAATACTGACCGCAACGCGTGGCTTCTTCGGCAACAGCTTCCTGTGCCTGGCGCTTGGTGCCAACGAAGAGGACGGATTTACCCTGCGAGGCCATTTCGCCCACGTAGCGCATTGCGTCCTTGAACAATTTCAAAGTCTTCTGGAGATCTACGATGTAAATCCCGTTGCGTTCGCCGAAGATGTATTCTTTCATCTTGGGATTCCAGCGCTTGGTCTGGTGCCCGAAGTGAACGCCTGCTTCGAGCAATTCTTTCATGGAAATTGACGGCAAAATAACTCCTTGCGTATCGGGGTGATTGGTTCACCGCGAGCGAACGCACGCACGGTCCAAAGCGGGATTTTGTGCGGGCGGATCTCAACGCGATGTCGAGACGGGGCTGAGGGGAGCTGGCTCCGTCAGAAAGAAATTTCGCAAAACGAAATTTCTCACGAAACGAAGCCAGCGCGGACAAACCACTATCTCTTAGAGAACTGGAAGCGTTTCCGAGCGCCCTTCTGGCCGTACTTCTTGCGCTCACGCGAGCGCGGATCCCGCGTCAACAGTCCCAACTGCTTCAGTTTCCCGCGCAGTTCGGTGTTAAACAGGATCAAAGCCCGGGCAATCCCAAGACGGGCCGCACCGGCCTGCCCGTTAAAGCCGCCGCCATTGGCGAGGATCAAAATGTCGAATTTGTCCGCCATTTCGGCCGCTAGCAGTGGCTGACGAACCATGGCGCGCGCCGACTGGCTCGGAAAATAGTGCTCAAAAGTGCGGCCATTGACGGTGATCTTGCCTTGGCCAGGCCGCAGGAATATCCGGGCTATCGCTTTCTTGCGGCGTCCCGTTCCCAAATGCTGTACTAATGTTGCTGCCAACTCGGGTACCCTTTCCTTCAACGCCTGTCTCTGAACAAGCGCTCTTATTATTTAGAGCTCCAGCGCCACCGGTTTTTGAGCTTGGTGCGGGTGCTTGTCGCCGGCATACACATTCAGCTTCCGGTACATCTGCTTACCCAGTTTGTTCTTGGGCAGCATGCCAGCTATTGCATCTTCCACCATGCGGAGAGGACGAGTGGCGCGGAC
Source organism: Bryobacterales bacterium (assembly GCA_038212805.1). Classification (GTDB taxonomy): domain Bacteria; phylum Acidobacteriota; class Terriglobia; order Bryobacterales; family Bryobacteraceae; genus JANXQZ01. The sequence continues at coordinate 8,699 of JBBQUE010000082.1, forward strand.
TTTCGGCGCGCTGATCTCGATCAGTCCACCCGGATAGCCGGTATGGTGGCGATAGATTTTCTGTTGTTCCTTGCGGCCCGTCAACTTGACCTTGGCTGCATTAATGACAATCACATGATCGCCGGTATCCATTGATGGCGTATAAATGGGTTTGTGTTTGCCCATCAGCAGGGAGGCGCATTGGCTGGCAAGCCGCCCCAGGACCGCGTCCTGTGCGTCGACTACATGCCACTTGCGGACTACTTCTCCCAGTGACGGGAATAAGGTGTTCATACAGACAG
>JBBQUE010000083.1:0-8946 GCA_038212805.1 Bryobacterales bacterium
GTGCTTTCATGCGGCCATGCGATCCAGGTGGCCGCGTGCGGTTCCCACTCCGCTGGCATGCGGTAAGAGGCGGAGTTCAATCCGCCCACCGCTTGGTGAGCCCGGAATAAGCGTCAATCCGGCGGTCACGGAAGAACGGCCAGTTGCAGCGGACTTCATCCATACGGCGCGGGTCGCATTCGGCAATCAGGATTTCTTCCTGGTCTACCGATGCCTCGGTGATGATCTGTCCGAAGGGATCGGCCACGAAGGAGGAACCCCAGAACTCCAAGCCATGCTCCGGCGGGCCCTCATAGCCCACGCGGTTGACGGCGGCCACGTAGATCCCGTTCGCGATGGCATGGGAGCGTTGGATCGTGCGCCAGGCGTCGCGTTGGGCCGTACCGTACTGCGCTTTCTCCGATGGATGCCAGCCGATCGCGGTGGGGTAAAAGAGAACGCTCGCGCCTTGCATGGCGGTAAGGCGCGCGCCTTCGGGGTACCACTGATCCCAGCAGACCAGGACGCCGATGCGGCCGAACGGAGTATCGAAATTGAGAAAACCAAGATCGCCGGGAGTGAAGTAAAACTTTTCGTAATAGAGCGGATCGTCCGGAATATGCATCTTGCGGTAAATGCCCTGCAGCTCTCCGTTGGCGCCTAGAATGGCGGCGGTGTTGTGATACAGGCCAGGGGCCCGGCGTTCAAAGAGCGAAGCCACGATCACGATCTTGCATTCGCGCGCTATCTGGGCCAGGGCATCGGTGGATGGGCCCGGGATGGATTCGGCCAGCGAAAAGAGATCGGCGTTCTCCTCTCGGCAGAAGTACTGCGAACGGAATAGTTCCTGGAGGCAAACGATCTGCGCGCCGCGGGCGGCGGCTTCGCGCGTTCGAACGATGGCCTTATCCAGATTCTCCCGTGCGTCCAGCGAGCAGGTCGTCTGTACAAGCCCTATGGTGAATTTCCCACTGCGGGAAAGATGCATGATTCCATTTTAGAGGGCGTAGTACTACTGATGATGAAAATCCCGTATTGGCCGGCATCTGCTTCAGCGTGGCCCCCCTTCCCGCCCCGTTCCGAACAAGGATAAAGGTTAGACTCTTTTCAAAGAGGGCGCCGTTCCTCTTCCCGCGCTGGAGCGGCTGTCGCGCTGATTCCGAAGTCCCATACCTGCATGTTCACCTTGCCCTCGGTGTACTCCACCACGGCGTATTCACCCAGCGGCAACGGCTTTTCAGACCAGATCTTGTAAACTCCCTCGGCCACCTGCCGCCGGAAGACATCCACCAGTTCCGGCTCCTCCACAATCTCTTTCACCACCGGCACGATGGTCAGTTTCTCCACCACGCGGTTTTTCTTGTGCTCACTCATTCGGACGATCCCAAATCGTTCCTCATTCGCCAGGCGGATATAGAACTCGGGGCGCTGATCCGTGAGTACGGTCCCGGAATGCAGGCCGTCCACTTCCAGCCATGATTTATCGGTGATCAGCGGAATCGGGCTGGCCAGTTTCAGCAGGTGGCGGCCCTTGTTATTGACCACCTTCGGGTCGGCGGCCTTCATCGCTTTCAGCGTGGTTCCAGTGATCAGATAAACGCCGGAATCGAGCGGAATCTGGGATACTTCGCGACGGGCGGCCCGTTCCGCCTTATTTTCCTCATCCTGTGCCTTGACCTCTTCCTGGACGCTCTGCTCGCGCTGCTTGACCTCCGCTTCGGTCTTCTTGAGGTCGATCAGATCGAGCGGGATTTCTTCGAAATCGCTACGCTCAATGCTGTAGTAGCGGACGCGGTCTTCCAAGGCTTTGTACTCACGCACCACCTGGAAGGTGCCGTCCTTCAAATAGAGACGGATGTTGGCAGCCTGCAGAAAAGCGGGGCTGGCCAGGGGGAGAAAAACGATTCCACGGATCAGGTTGCGCCGCGTAAGCAAGGCAGTCTCCTTGCCCCTACTTTACCGCACGGGATTGAGCAGGCCGGTAGCGGAGCACGTCATTCATCTCCAGCTTGAGAGTCTGATTGGTCCACCACAGTTCGACGAACTCAAACATCACCGCCACCAGCATCATGGTCACACCCAGGCCGAAAAGCGTGGCTGCGCCCGGGGTCCAGGCAACGCGCGTGGGCGAGACAATAATCAGCAGAACGGTAAACGTGAAGGCGGCAATTGCCAGGTAAAGCAAGCGATGCGCGTTGGCGGAATAGCGAATACGCCGATCGAATATGCCCATTTGCAGACAAATATTCGCCCGGCGCTCCTCGGTGCAGTTGCTCTCCCGGTACTCATTCGCCAGCGCACGCAGACGGTCCGACATGCCCTGGTGCTTACTACTCACCGACCCGATGATGATGGCGGCGGAGGATATCATCGCCACCGGGGTTACCGCGGCTGAGATCAGTTGCAGTAACCCGTCTGGCATTCCCGTAGGCATCAGGCCCCCAAGTGTAGCAAGCGCTAAAATGTCAGCTTCACCGCCAACTGCAGAATACGCGGATCGAAGGTGCTCTGGCGGAACAGGAAGTTGGTGGTGGGCGTGAAAACTCCGGTCCGGAAGGTGTACATGTTGGTCTGCAGCGCGTTGAAATTTGCGCGATTGGTGATGTTGAAAGCCTCGCCCAGGAGCTTCAGCTTTACGCGTTCCCGGAACACCGGAATGTCGCGGCTCAGGCGCAGATCCCACGTCATGAAAGCAGGGCCTTCAATGGTATTACGGCCAACGAACGGAACGCGATCGTTATTGTTGTTCCCGTCGTTATTGGGGTCGCCCGTCACGGTGGCGCTAAACCGCCGGCCCGACTGCACCTGCGAGATTGACGCCAGTTGCCAGCCGCTGACCAGTTGCTTCATCACCAGATTCGACATGGATTGACCGTAGGTAAGATCCCAAACGGCGGAGAAAACGAACCGGTGCCGGATGTCGGTTACGCCGGGTCCGCGCTCCAAATTCGGCGCCAGGGTATCTTGCGCGATCTTGGCATCGTCGCCGCCATTGCCTGAAACCACGGCGGTGCCGTCGGGAGCCGTATCGATCACCTTCGCCAGCGTGTAGGAGGTTAACAGTTGGAAATTACGGCTGAAGCGCTTCTGCAGCTGGATAAACACTCCGTTGTACATGGAACTGGCGCCGCTCTCAAACAGCGTGATGCGGCCGAAGTTGGTATTGGGACGGGCCGGAGCCGTAGTGCCCGGATGGCGGAAGTAGCTCTGAGCGCCCGCGCCCGCGCCCGAAATAGACCCGGCGGTCAGCGCCGAAGGGAAAAGATTAATATCGCGGCTGCGGGCCAGGTGCGTGGCGTGCACGCCCAGGTAACCAAGGGTGAGTGAGTAATCGCGGCCCAAAGCGGTCTCGGCCTGCAGGCTGTACTGCTGGGTAGCGGCGGACTTGAAATGCGAATCGGTAACGTCAATGTCCGGAGCCAGCGCGATGGCCGGCTTAGTGGAAATAATGTTCGGGTAGGTGGGGAACAGCGCCGTGCTGGGCGTCAGGGAGTATGTCAGGACGTCGATTCCATTCTGCAGAATCGCGGTGCTCAGCAACAGGCCGGGGGTGCGCGAATAGTAGATGCCGTAGCCGCCGCGAAGCACGGTACGGTCGTTGTGGAAGGGCTTGAACGCGAAGCCGAAGCGCGGCCCTACGTTGCTGGAATCGGTGGGGATAACGTTGGTCCGCAGTCCCTGGGCAGCCAGGCCCGGATCGGTATTCCTGGTGTTGGGTTGGTTGTAGCCGAAATAATCGTACCGGATGCCGTAGTTCAGCGTCAGCCGGTTGTTGACGCGCCAGCTATCCTGCACGAAGAATGAATACTCGTTGACGTTGGGATGGCTCACCGGGGGGGTGATGCCGCCGGCCGAAAACGCCTGCTGGTAGCGGCTGGGCGTCCGGGCCAGATACGCATCGTAGCTGGGGAAGGTGTAGGAACCGGAGAACAGGCCGGGGAAGAAGTTGTCGATCCTGGCAAAGTTAAAATCGAAGCCAAACTTCACGTTATGCGAACCCTTCGCCCAGCTCAGCGTGCTGATGGGCTGGTAGGTATAAGCGTTGGTATAACGCGGGCTGAAGTTGTTTCTGCCAAAGGTGATGCCGTTGGTGATGATCACTTCCGGGCCGATGGCATTGGCCTCGCCGGGTTCTTTATCGCCGACGAAATTGAAGCGGGTATCCCAGACCAGGCTGGTCCCGAATATCTTGGTGTACGCGGCGGCGATGTTATCGGTGGTTATTTTGTTATCGCCGGTATGTTCGCGCGCGCTGCTCAGGCCATTGCTCTCGAAGTTCGTGCCGTTGTAGCGGCTGCCGTTGTAGCGGAAGCTGAAGTGATCCGCCTGGCCGGCGTTCCAATCGGCCTTGCCAAGGAATACGTCGTTGTTTAGACCAGTCTGGTACGGCGTCAGGTATTGTTGCAGAGCGGCCAGGGCTGCGCCGGTGGGTGCGATATTGGGGACGATCGGCTGGGTTTGCGTATTCCTCTGGCCGTCGTAATTGCCGAAGAAGAACAGCTTGTCTTTCAGGACGGGCCCGCCCACGCTGCCGCCAAACTGGTTGAAGTGATACGGTTGCTTGCGGATGCTGGCGCGGTTGTTGGTGAAGGTATTGGCGTTCATGCCTTTATCGCGATAAAACTCAAAGGCCGAGCCATGAAATTCGTTGGTTCCGGATTTGGTGACGGCGTTGATGGCCCCGCCGCCCGCGCGTCCGATTTCCGCGGGGTACTCGCCGGCGCTGACCTGAAATTCCTGCACGGCGTCCTGGCTGAACGCGTAGGGGCGGAAGCCGGTGCGGCCGGTGGCCTGACCGTAGAACAAATTATTGCTGTCGCCTCCATCCACCAGCAAGGTGTTGGACGGGCCTCGCTGACCCGCGAATGACAGATCGCCGCCGCGCGTGGGATCTTTCACCACGCCCGGAGTCAAAGTGGTGAAATCGATGAAGTTGCGGCCGTTTACCGGCAGGTTCGCCACCGCTTTTTCGGATACCGTGGTGCTGCTTTGCGACCGCGTGGATTCAACCACGGGCGCTTCCGCGGTGACCGTGACCGTGTCCTGAGCGGCACCGACTTCGAGAGTAACCGCGACCGAAGCCACGGCCCCTACTTCAAGGTTGATTCCGGAGCGGCGGGCGTTCTTGAAGCCGGCGGCTTCAATCACCAGATCATAGGTTCCAACGGGAAGGCGCGAGAAGTTATAAAAGCCAGCCTCACTGGTTTGAATGGTACGTTTCAAACCCGTCTGGCTATTGGTTACGGTTAACTTGGCGTTGGGGACTACCGCGGCCGAGGCGTCGGTGACGGTGCCGTTCAGCGTGGCCCCGCCAATTTCAGATTGTCCGAAAGCCGCGGTTGCGGCAAAAGCTATACCAAGCGCGAGATAAATCAATTTAGACATTGCTTCTAGTTTAGCTTGAGGAAGCCCGAGGCTTCATTAACTCTGAGTTACAAAAACACTCTAATGCGCTTCATGATTTCAGCCGATAAGCCTTTAAGAATGAGGACCCAACTAACACCAGCTCTGGGGCCGGCAGAGGTGGGAAGATCCGGTGTCTACCGCGATAAGGCCCTCAAGAGCCTGGACCGCCTGCCGCCTCTGTCCCCGCTGGTAGGCCGGCTACTCTCAAAGTTGGCGTTCCGAAACGTCAACTACGGGGAACTGGCGGGGCTAGTGGAGAAGGACGCGCTGTTGTGCGCCCACATTCTGAGCGCGGTAAATTCAGCGAGGTTTGCGCGGGCCCGGACCATCACCTCCGTCACACAGGCCATGAGCCTTTTGGGCACCAACACCTTGCGCCGGATCGCCGTGGGGTTTACGGTTGCCAACCTCTTTTCGAAGGTAAAGCCGGCCAGGAGTTGGTCGCGCATCCGGTTTAACTTGCATTCCGGGGCAACGGCGATTTTGGCGGAGGCCATCGCGCGGCGCTTGCCAATAGAGAATGAGGGAGCGTTCGTCGCGGGCATGATGCACGACATCGGGCGGCTTCTCATCGCGGTGGGATTGCCGGAGGAGTATGAGATGGTGTTGGTGCTTTCGGCGATGACCGGAGCCCCTGTGGTGGACTGCGAGCGGGAACGGCTGGGCACCGATCATGCGGAACTCTCCGCGCTGGCGCTGCTGCGGTGGGGGATTCCCGGCGGGATTAACCAGGCCGCCCATTTCCACCACACTCCCGACGCCCCCGGCGCACCCACGCTGGCTGTGGTGTTACACCGGGCAGACCGGTTCGTGAACTATCTGGGGATTACGGTGGATGCTCCCAAACCGGCGGTAAGCAACGGGGACCTTCCCGAACCGCCGTCGCTGCGGATTCCGGGCTTTGAGTTCGACGAGCAGGAAGTGCTTCAGGAGTTTGAGGACGATTGGAAAGAGCTCGCTCAGTTCTTCTCCTGAAGACGCCCTGCCAAACCGGCGCTGGCTGTGGTGTTACACCGGGCGGGTCGGGGCCGGGCGGGGCGTGAATTATCCAGGGATTGCATGGATACGCTCAAACTGCGCGCGTCCGACGAGCTCGCTCAATTCTTCTCTTGAAGGCTACGTGCCCAGGCTCTTGATTAATTGCTCGGCGTGCTTCAGTGCTTCCGGGGTCAGATGCTGGCCCGACAGCATGCGGCCTACTTCGCGGGTTCGGGCCTCGTCTTTCAGTTCCTCGATCTCGGCCACCGTGCGGCCTTTTACTTCGCGCTTTTCGACGAAGTAATGATGGTCGGCGAAACCGGCGATCTGCGCCAGATGGGTAACGCAGAGCACCTGACTGGCGGCGGAAAGCTTCTTCAAACGACGCCCCACGGATTCAGCCACGCCTCCGCCGATTCCCGTGTCGACTTCATCGAAGACCAGTGTTCTGAGTGTCTTACCTGCGCCCTTGGGACTGCCGGCCTGACCGATGCAGGTCTTGAGCGCCAACGCCAACCGGGAGAGTTCGCCCCCCGAGGCTACCTTTTCGAGCGGCTTGGGCTCTTCCCCTACGTTCGATGAAAAAACGAAGCCAATACGGTCCGCGCCCAGTTCCGACCAGCTTGCGGGGCTTACCTGCACCTGGAAAATCGTATTGGCGAAGGCCAGCGAGGCCAGTTCCTGCTCCACCATTCCGGACAGCCGCTTGGCGGCTTCCTTGCGAAGCTTGGTGAGGGCGGCGGCCGATTTCTGATATTCGGAGGCCGTGGCCTGCAATTCCTGGGCAAGTTTGGCGCGGCGCTCGCCGGTGTTCTCGACGGCGGTAATCTGGGACCGTACGCTTTCGAGAAACGCCAACACGTCGTCGAGCGTGGCTCCGTATTTTCGTTTCAGCTTATCGATCAGGGCCAGGCGGGTTTCGATTTCCTCCAGCCGGTCGGGATCGGCCTCCAGCTTGTCCAGGTAATGGCGAAGAGCGTCGGAGGCTTCGTCGATCACGATCTCTACGGGCTTGAGACTTTCTTGCACCGATGCCAGGGAAATGTCGATCCGGCAGAGGTCTTCAATCTTGCGGAGCGCCAGCCGGATTTGGGTAGAAGCGCTATCGGAGGCATCATACAGGGCGGCATAGGCAGCGGTCGCGCTTTCCTGCAGCCGGGTCACATTGCGCTGCACCAGGCGTTCCGCTTCCATATCCACGTCCTCGGATTTCTTCAGCATCGCGGCTTCGATTTCCTTGCGTTGGAAGCTCCATAGATCAAGCATGCGCAGCTTTTCCTGCTCCGAACGGTCAAGTTCCTCTATCTCAAGCGCGCACTTGCGCCAGCGGCTAAACAGCGCTCCGGTGGTCTTGAGCAGCTCCGCCGCGACCGCGAAATCGTCCAGCATGCGCAGTTGAATATCCGGCGAGAACAGCAATTGCTGGTCATGCTGGCCGTGAATGTCACCCAAAAACGGAGCCAGTTCACGGAGCAACGCGGCAGTCACGGGACGGCTGCCGGCGAAGGCACGGGACTTTCCCCCGGCCAGGATTTCACGCTCGATCAGCAGTTCGCCGTCTTCTGGCTCGATACCGGCCGATTCCAGCAGTACGCCCATGGCTTCGTTTTGCGGAATTTCGAAGATGCCCGAGATACGGGCGCGGGCTGTCTCGGAGCGCACCATCTCAGCCGAGGCCCGCCCGCCGAAAAGCAGGCCGAGGGCATCCACCACGATGGATTTTCCACTGCCGGTTTCGCCTGTCAGCAGATTCAACCCCGCGTGAAATCGGACGCGAACGCGTTCGACCACCGCGTAATTCTCCACTAGCAACTCAAGCAGCACTCGCTCGAATTATACGATGGTCCTATGCGCCTCACTCTTTTCGTCCTGATCACTGCCCGATTTTTGGCCGCCCAGCCCGAAGTGACTTCCTGGGCCATTCTCACGCAGGGCATCGACGATAGGAATTACGAACGGCGGCGGCAGGCGGTCACCGCGATTGGTTCCATTGGGTTGAATGCCGACGCAGTCAAATTAGTGGAGCACGGTTTGCGCGACGATGAACCCCTGGTGCGCCAGACCGCGGCCGCGCAATTAGGCCAGATGAAATCGACGGCATCGATCCCGGCGTTGAAGGCGGCGCTGGACGATCCCTCGAATGAGGTGGCGCTCACCGCGGCCAGATCGCTGTGGGACATGGGCGACCGGAGCGGCGAGGAAATGCTCCAGAACGTGCTCAGCGGCAAGCAGAAATCGACAAGCGGTTTTGTGGAAGGCGCGCTGCGCGACACGAAGCACAAGCTGGGGAGCAAGAAGGGGCTGATGAAGCTGGGGATCAAAGAAGCGAGTTCGGCTATTCTGGGACCCTTTTCGCTTGGGATTACAGCGGCGGAAGAGATGATGAAGGATAGCGGGGCAACAGGGCGGGCCTTGGCCGCGGACCTGCTCTCGCAGAAATGCGATTCGCGAAATATTGAGCTTCTGCAAGGCGCGCTGCGCGACGAGAAGAACAATACCGTGAAGGCATCCGTGGCGAAGTCGCTGGCCCGCTGCGGGAAGAAAGACGACATTCCCCGCTATGAGGGTTATCTTTCGAGTTCC
>JBBQUE010000084.1:0-8939 GCA_038212805.1 Bryobacterales bacterium
GTCGCCGTTCTTCAGGTTGTACTTCAGCGGGACGATACGGCCGTTGACCTTGGCGCCCACGCAGGTGTTGCCCACGTCGCTGTGAACGGAATAGGCGAAGTCGATGGGGGTGGCGTCGCGCGGCAGCACCATCACCTTGCCCTTGGGCGTGAAGGTGTAGACTTCCTCGGGGTAGAGGTCCACTTTCAGGGTGGACATAAACTCGCCGGGGTCACGCAGGTCACGCTGCCATTCCACCAATTGCCGCAGCCAGGCTACGCGCTGATCGTCCGCCAGCGCGCCCTTCTTGCCTTCCTTATACTTCCAGTGCGCCGCGATGCCTTCTTCCGCCAGCCGGTGCATCTCTTCGGTTCGAATTTGCACTTCGAAGGCCAGGCCGCCGGGGCCAATCACGGAGGTGTGCAGAGACTGATACAGGTTCGGGCGGGGGATGGCGATGAAGTCCTTGATGCGGCCGGGGATGGGATGCCACTCGTTATGGATCACGCCCAGGGCCCCGTAGCAATTGCGCACCGAATCCGTGATGATGCGCAGTGCCAGAAGATCGTACACCTGATCCATGCCGATCTTTTGCCGCTTCATTTTCTGGTGGACGGAGTAGGCGCGCTTGACCCGGCCTTCCACACGGGCTGGGATGCCTTCACGAGCCAGGTGCGTCTCCACGTCGCGCTTGATATCTTGGAGTGCTTTTTCGTGCTCCTGCCGCTTGGATTCGATCTCGCGGGAGAGTTCGGAGTAGGCATCGGGCTCCAGGTATTTGAACGCCAGGTCCTCCAACTCGCCGCGGATCTTTCCCATGCCAAGGCGGTGCGCGATGGGCGAATAGATCTCCAAGGTCTCTTCGGCGATGCGCTCCTGCCGCTCACGCGAGAGCGATTGCAGCGTGCGCATATTATGCAGCCGGTCCGCCAGCTTCACCAGCACGACCCGGATATCGCCGACCATGGCGAGCAGCATCTTGCGGACGCTTTCCGCCTGCCGCTCCTCACGCGAATAGAAGTGCAGCTTGCTCAGCTTGGTAACGCCATCCACGCAGAGCGCTACTTCGTCGCCAAACTCCTTGCGGATCTGTTCCACGCTGAGCGTGGTGTCTTCCACGGTATCGTGGAGTAGCCCGGTCTGCAGGCACACGGTATCCATCTGCATGTCCGCCAGAATCAGCGTTACCTGCAAGGGATGGACCATGTAGGGTTCGCCGGTGCTGCGGAGTTGGTTCTTATGGGCCTCAGCCGCCATTTGGTAAGCGCGCTGCAGACCCGCCTGGTCTTCGTTCGGGCGCAGCTCTTTTACTTTGGCCTGAAGCTCAGCGAAAAGCCGTTCCACGGAATTGGTGGCGGGGAGAGCCTGGATGGCCATGGGCTATTCCTTGGGACCGATGCCGAGCGCCTTCATCTTGCGGTACAGATTGCTGCGCTCCAGGCCCAGCAGTTCAGCTGTACGGGTAACGTTGCCCCTGGTTTCGTCCAGTTTCTTCAGGATGTAATCGCGTTCCGCCGCGGCCCGCACCTCCTGCAGGCTGCCGAAGCGCTCCGGGGGACGATCGAAGACATTCCGGCGGCCCGGACTCAACGGAATGTTACGGTCGTCCACGCGGACCTGCGGGTTCATGATGACGATGCGCTCCATCAGGTTGCGCAGTTCGCGCACGTTACCCGGCCAGGTGTGATCCTGCAGGACCTGATAAGCCTCCGGCGTCAATTCCTTAGGCTTGCGCCCGTAGGCGGTGGTGAATTCGTTCAGGAAATGGTCCGCCAGCAGCGCAATATCCTGAATGCGTTCCCGCAGCGGAGGCATGTAGAACGGAATTACATTCAGGCGGTAGAACAGGTCTTCGCGGAAGTTCCCGCGCTCGATTTCTTCCTCCAGGTTCTTGTTCGTGGTGGCCACTACACGCGCATCCACCTGGATGGAGGTGTCAGCGCCCACCGGCTCAAAGCGCTGTTCTTCGAGGGCGCGCAGAACTTTGGCCTGGGTCCGGAGGCTCATGTCGCCCACCTCATCCAGGAACAAGGTGCCGCCATCGGCCTTCTGCAGTTTGCCGATTTTGTCTTCCAGCGCGCCCGCGAAACTGCCCTTGCGGTGGCCGAAGAGTTCGCTTTCAATCAGGTCTTCCGGGATAGCCGCGCAGTTTACTTCGATGAACGATTCCGATGCGCGCATGCTGATGTCGTGAATGGCATGCGCCATCAGTTCCTTGCCGGTTCCGCTTTCCCCATAGATCAGGACGCGGCCGTTGGTGGCCGCCATCAGGCCCAATTGCTGGCGCACGGCCTTCATGGGGACGCTATCGCCAATAATGCGATGGCGCGCCAGGCCGTCGCCCTTGAAGCGCTGCAGTTCCAGTTCCAGCTTCCGTTGCTGCAGGGCATTCTTCACCACCACCAGCACCTTACTGATGGTGAGGGGCTTTTCAATGAAGTCGAACGCACCCAGTTTGGTGGCGCGGACCGCGGTCTCAATGGTGCCGTGGCCGGAGATGATCACCACCACGGGCCGGTCGTCGAAGGGAATTTCCTGGACGCGCGCCAGGGTTTCCAAGCCGTCGATGCCCGGCAACCAGACATCCAAGAGCACCAGATCATAGTTGACCCGGCGCATTTCCAGCAGACCCGATTCGCCGTCCTCAACGCCGAAGGTCTGGTACCCTTCGTCCTCAAGCACACCTGCCAACGACTGCCGGATGCCCGGTTCGTCGTCCACAATCAAGATGCGCGGGTGTTTCATACCAGATTTCTCATACCAGCACCGGCGCAGGTTCGGCCACGGGGGCTTCCAGCCGGGCCACAATGGGAATCTCAATGGCAAAGCGCGCGCCCGCGGGCTTGTTATCTTCCACGCGAATCACCGCGCCGTGATCGGTTAGGATGCGATTCACGATCGCCAAGCCCAGGCCCGTGCCGCGGCCCTTGGTGGAGAAGTAGGGAAGGAACAGCTTCTCGCGGTCGTCGCGGGAGATGCCACAGCCGGTGTCGGCCACCATGAGTTCAACGGAATCCTCGGAACTGCGCGTGGATAGATAGAGGTTCTTCACAGGCGTGTCCTGCATGGCCTCGGCTGCGTTATCCACCAGGTTCACCACTACGCGCTTGAACTGCTCCTGATCGATATTCACCAGCGGTAGCCCAGCCGCAAGATCGGTGTGGACATGCACGCCGTCCAGGCGCCCGTCGAATACCGCCAGGCCTGCCTGCACAGCCTGATTGAGATCCGATGGTATGGGATGGGACGCGGGGAAGCGGGTGTACTGCGAGAACTCATTCACCAGATTCTTGACGGATTCCACTTCGCGGGAGATGGTGGCGGAGCATTCGCGCAGGATGCGCTGGGTCTCCGCCGTTAAAGGTTGGCGGTCCAGTTGGCGATCCAGTTGCCGGACAATGCGTTCCGCGCAAAGCGAAATGGGGGTCAAAGGATTCTTGATCTCGTGCGCCACGCGGCGCGCTACTTCATTCCAGGCCAACGCTTTCTGGGCGCGCAGCACTTCGCTGGTGTCTTCAGCCACCAGAACGAAGCCAGCGTTGCGGCGTTCACCGATGGCGGCCACGGTAAGCGACAGGTGGATAGGCCGCTCATCCGACGTCATCTCCAGTTGCGTTCCAGCCACACCCGTGCGGCGGGCGCGCTTCATCAGGTAGTGAATCTCGGCCACGTCTTCGCGTGGAAAGAGATCTTCCAGCCGCGTGGCAGCGGTGACCTGCGCTTCGGGGAAGATACTCATCAACGCGCGATTCACGCGTTGAATCTGGCCTTCGGGCGAAAGTGAGATCACGCCGGTGGGAATGCTCTCCAGAATGGCTTCGGTGAAGCGGCGGCGCGCTTCCAGTTCCTTGCTGTTGGTCTCCAGTTCCTCCGTCATCTGGTTGAAAGATCGAACCAACGTGGCCAGTTCATCGATGGCGGGCACGTTCACGCGCGCACTGAGATCCCCGCGCCGGATATGCTCGGCTGCGTCCAGCAGAGCCGTGATGGGCGTGCTGATCTGGCTGGCCAGGTAACGCGCCAGCCACGTGGCGAAAAACAGGATGAACAGGGTGATGGAAAGCAGCAGCAACAGATAAATGGTACGGAAGTTTTTCTTATCAGTGGCGAGCTTCTTGTAATCGCTTACAGAGCGGTCGATCTGCTGCTTTTTCGCGGCCAAGTCGAACGGAAGCGCTGAGGAAAGCATCAGGCTTCCGCCGGGAACTTCCACGGTTTCTGAATATGGGTAGAGGTCCGCTTCCTGGCCGCAGAGCAACTGCACGGTGCCCGTGATGGCGCGGAATTTCACGCGGCCGACGTGATTTTCACGGCAAAAGCGGCCGTACGCTCCAAGGTCTTCCGAGCCCAGCAGCAGCGCCATCCAGTGGCCTTGCGCCCGCAGCTTGTCGTGCATCTGGCCGTCGATCATTTTGCCGACGTCCACCATGTCCTTATTGATATTTTCGCCGGGACGTCCGAACCACTTGTCCAGGTTGTAGTTCAGAACGGACACGCTCCAGAGAACCAGAAAGAATACCGGAAGACAGCTCAGCGCCAGCGCGCCGCCGATGAGCTTGCTTTTAATGTGGCTGCCCACCCGGTTGGTCTGGCGCTCAATATACAGCTTTACCGCGGTGCGGAAAAGCATGAAACCCAAGGTGATCGTGAAAATGAAAATCAGCGTGGAAAGTGCCCAAAACAGGTAGGTCTGTTCCAGGCTGGAAGGGCCGAATGGACCAAACGTAAAGGAGCCCTGCCACACCACCAGAGTGACCAGGATGGCGAGCAGGACAACGCCCGAGCCTAATATGACACGCTTGCGCATACCTGTTCGAATTATAGAGGTTTTGACAGGGCCGTCGCGAAACGGCCCTATCGAACGGGGAAAGCCCCCGGGTCACACTACTGGATGGCGATGAACGTTCCCTGGGCGAAGAAGTCACCCGAGGGATCGTGCACAATCAACCCGACCGGCTGCCGTGGACCAGGCGTGGCATCCAGGGGCACCTGCATGCAGACCTGGAAGACCCCGACGGTGCCCTGCAATGCCGAGGCCGAGATCAGTTTTACGCCGGAATTATTGAGCCCGGCATCAATTGGATCCAGCACATTCTGACCCGGCAATCCGGCCAGATTCGTGCCCGTGGCCGGGCTGGTTTGCCCAACCCCAGTGGCGAACACGCAAACCACGTCGCCGCCCGTCGCCGGATTGGACGGTGATACATAGCTGCCGTCCACTTGCTTGATGGCCACGGCGTAGGTCTGACCGTTGTATAGGGTCTCAAACACTCCGGGAGCCACGGCCTGAATGGGTACACTCAGGGTGGCGCTTCCGCCGCCAGCGGCGTTGATCACAACGGTGGCGGTTCCAGGAGCCAGTTCGTAAGGCACCTGAATCGTGACCTCTTCCTGGCCACCCTGGTTTGACACGTAGTAGATGGGCGCCGCGATGCCGTTGAAGGTGATCCGGATTCCCGCCAATGTCACGGGCAGCGGACCAATGATCGAGAAAGGCCGCACCAGACCCTGGACTCCGGTGGCAATGCCAGACCCGCGGATGGCCAAAATCGCGCCCGGCGAAATTCCAGCCTGGAAGCTGGCACCGTTCACAAAGGTAACGTTGGTGGGCCCAGCCAGGCGCGAGGTAAGCGCAAAGGATGTTGAGAACCCGGCCGAAGACGCGGTAACTGTGATGGTCCCGGGGGTTGCACCCGCGGTAACCGTAGTTTGCGCCTGGCCATTCGCGTCCGTGGTGCCCGTCGCATTCCCCAAGGTAGCGCTTCCGCCAGTTACGGCGAATGAAACCGAGAGTCCGGCAACGGGAACATCCCGGGCATCAACCACTTTTACTACCAGCGGCGCGCCAAAGGCGGTATTGACCAGCGCCGTTTGATTGCCGCCGGAGACTCCGGTGATTCCACTGGCCGGGATAATAACGGTAAACGTGAGCGAGGTGCTGGCTGGCCCCGCGCTCACTTTAAGCTGGTAGGTTCCAGCGATGTTGCCGAGAAGGCCTAGCGCGGAGGCGCGCCCGTTGTTATCGGTGACGGAGCTGACATTCTGCAGAGTCAGCGTATTCGCGGTGAGAACCTGGAATGTGACCGGAGTGCCTACCAGGAGATTGCCACCGGCATCCACTACCTGAACCAGAAAGGCTTGCGGCAAGGCCTGTCCTGGCCGGCCGGTCTGCTTGTCTCCCTGAATTATTTTCACGACCGAGGGAGCCCCTGGGGTGACCGATAAGTTGTAGGGGCCGCCCGCGAAATGATTGCCGACGTCCAGAAGGAACTGGACATTGTTGATCACCGTCCCCAGGAAAACCACATCGCACGTTCCCAGACCATCGGCGTCCGTCAGGACTCCGGTGCCAGTAGGATCCGCGCAAGCTACATAGGCCGAAGGGGGAGCTGTGGTTGGGTCGCCGCCCCAGGTGGCCGGGTCGATCAGGCGCAGGCCGACGTTTGGCATCTTCTGGCCCAGGTTATCGACTACCACCAACTTCAAAGCGCCTTTCTGGATGGAACCGGCAGCCCCGCGGAAGGATTGGGGATCGGGGAAGCGGGGCGAGGGGAAGCCATTCTGGTGCACCGTGTTTACGTAGAACGTGACACTGTTCGTACCGGGGGCCGTCGCCTGAATCGTAGTGGGCGTGTGTCCGGATCCGGGCTGAATGGCGGTAGTCTGGAAAGCAACGGAAACCATCCCTTTTGCATCCGTATTCGCCACCACACCCTTGCCATCTGATGTGGGGACGGCGTTCGGGCCCTGGCTGAATCCACCCAAGCCGGAGAGTTGCGTGAAGGTAACCGGCGCGTTGGGAACCGGGGCTCCCGCAATGTCGTTCACCAGCACCGTGAAGGGGGAGCCTTGGCCGGCGATGGCCGTATTGTTGTATTCGAAAATGATCTGACCCTGTCCGCTGACGATGCTGAGGCCGCCAGCAACCGGACCGCCGCCCGAGTTCCCTACGTTCACCGTGAAGTTCACCGTGACGGTTCCCGCGGTGGCGGTGATCACACTATTAGCGGAAGCCGTGACGGTGGTGGAAGCGTATCCGTTTAGACCGGTGGCCGGCGTGGCGTTCTGAATATTAGCCGCGCCGCTGAGGACCGCAAAGGTTACCGGTACTCCACCCAGCGGCACGCCGTTGTTATCCAAGGCGCGAACTACAATGGGCAGCGAGACTTGGCCCGCTTGTAGACCCTGCTTATCACCATATTGGAGAAGCGTGGAAACCGCGCCATTCAAGACAGATGGCCCGGCCAACACGACAGATTGAGCCTGAGGCACGCTGGTGGGCACGGTGGTCAACACCTGATTACCAGGAATGTCGATCTTCACGAGACTGTTCCCGGAGATGAGATAAAGGTTCTGAGTCTGGCTATGGGTTCCAGACGCCACGTCCGATGAGACCGTGGCCGCGGTTACGCTGACGGCCGGCACGCCGGAGAAATTGGTTGCGCCAATTTGCAGAGATGGGATCGCGATCTGATAGAGAGTGTTGCTCTGTCCGCTGAACCCGTAGGCCAAAGTGTTGCTAACCGGGAGAATCTTGTCAAAAACAATGTTGGGAAATCCGCCGTTGATCTGCTGCGGATTGGAATACGCGTGAGCCACCAGATCAATCAGGATGACGGACCCGCCAGTAACGGGTGTGCGGTTCGGCAGGATCAAATATTTTCCGTCGACCGTAAAGGCGGGCCGCCCCGGCTCGGCGTTCAACTGAATGGAGCCGCCTGGCGTGACCGCAAGCGTGTTGGGATTGATCTCGAGTAACAGATTGCGGGTGGCCGCGTAGATCAAGCCGTTCGGACCCACCGTCACGCTGCTTGCCTGGCCAGGGACGGAGATGCTTCCCACTACCGTGAAGTTGGTGAGATCTACCGCATAAACCGCGCTACCGCCTGACGAAACTGCACCCAGAACAAACGCGCGGGTTCCGTCCAGTGTCACGGCGAGATCGCTCAGCGGAGTGCCAGGCAGAATACCGGCCGTGGTCAGGTCGGTATCGGAGGTGGTGTCATAGACGTGCAAGGAACCGGCTATCACCAGGAGGCGCTTGCCGTCCGGGGTCAAGGTAGCCGCTGAGGCCTGCGTGAGCAGATTCCCTAGCGACTTCGGATTCGCAAAACTAACATCGACCGTGGTTACTGTTTGGCTGCCGGAATTGGCAACAATGTAATACTTCGAACCATCGATCTTTGAAAAGGCCTGATAAGCTGAGTTCCCCGCGATAAAAGTGTTAACAGGAAGCAACTGGGAGGAAAACACCTGAACGGTACTTCCTGAGGATGTAGCGCCCGGGAGCACCAAAACATTCTGTCCAAGGGCTGCGGTAGATAAGAACGGAAGGCAAAAGAAGAGCGCGGATGCGCCCATGTTTTTAAGCATCGTGGAAAAACACTCCTGGTATAGGGACGCGGGTACTAGGAATGAGAATAACACAATAACGTTTAACTGCGGGACTGGCGGGAGTGGGGAAATGTAGGATTATTCGATGAAAAACAGGTGAATTAAAAACAAAAGGGGAGGCCGAAGCCTCCCCTCCTGTTTTACGACTAGCAGCTAGTCTTAGTGGCCCTGGACTTCGCCGATGACGCCGGTACGGTTGAGACCCGAACCGCCGTAGACATCGAGCTGAATTCCGAGGTAGCCTTCCGCCAGTTTCTGCGAACCGAGATCGCTGATGAAGGCGAACGCGTGGCAGTACTGGAAGTTGGCAGTGGCGATAACGTAGCCCTGGAAGCCGGGGGTAGCCGCGTTGCCGAGGTTAACACCGTTGGACAGGGTGAAGACCAGTTCGTTGCCAGCGACCACAGTCTGTGAAACCTGGGGAGCCGGAGCAGCGCCGCCGCCGGTGGTGTTGCCGTAGTAGAACAATTTCACGGTACCAGCCTGCGTAGCAGTGCCGAACGGATCGAGCGAGGTATTGGCGATTGCGACGCCCGTGTCAAATCCGGCCTGATTGGTCACGAATG
>JBBQUE010000085.1:0-8911 GCA_038212805.1 Bryobacterales bacterium
CAGGCCGGTGTCCCGGTAAAGGCGCTTACCCCAGTAGACATTCTGCGGTTCCTGGCGGGAGTTGAGGCCCAGAACGTAGGTAACCGCGCCGCCGTCCAGTATCCAGTGCCTGGTTGCGGCCGCCCAGCATATCGCGTCGTCAGGCTACGGTCGTTAAGCTACTCTTGGATCAAATGGAATTTCAGTACGCCAGCGATCAGGCGCTCCAGGTGTCTCTCGGCGATGGGATTACCCTCCAAACCCACCATCGGGTCCGAAAACTGGTGCGCCTGCTGCAAGCTCAGCCAGTGCCGGGCGTCTGCAACCTGCATCCGGCTTACTGCTCGGTTTTGATCCGGTTCAATCCTTTGATGACGGACCACGCAACCGTGGAGCGGGCCGTGCGTGAGCGGGGGGCATCGCTTGAACAGATCGAACTTCCGCAGCCCCGCATCGTGGAAATTCCAGTCGAATATGGCGGGCAGGCTGGACCGGATCTGCCGGACGTGGCGAACCTGTCCGGGCTATCCGTGGATGAAGTAGTCCGGCGCCATTCCGAGGCCCGCTATCTGGTCTACTTTCTTGGCTTCGTTCCCGGTTTCGCCTATCTGGGAGGTCTCCCGGATGCCATCGCAGTCCCGCGCTTACCAGCTCCCCGGAAGCGCGTTGAGGCAGGCAGCGTTGGCATCGCGGGGAGCCAAACGGGCGTATACCCCGTGCCAACTCCAGGCGGCTGGCGGCTGATTGGGCGGACTCCCCTGACCATGTTCAGCGCCACCCGCGAGCCCGGATCGCTGCTGGCACTCGGCGACGAAGTGAGGTTCCGGCCGGTATGATTCTGGTAAAGCAACCGGGGCTATTCACCACGGTCCAAGATCTAGGCCGCCAGGGGTTTGGACCCCAGGGCGTGTCCGCCAGCGGCGCGGCGGATCCCATCGCGCTCCGCATGGGAAACCTGCTGGTGGGGAATCCGGAAGCCGCGGCGGGTTTGGAGATGACGCTGCTGGGCGGGACGTTTGAGTTTCAGCGGAATGCCGTGGTGGCCCTCACGGGATCGGAATTTGAAGGTTCGCTGCCGTGGGGCATGGCGCACCTGGTCAGGGCTGGCGAGACCGTGCGCATTGGCCCCACGCAGACCGGCGCCCGGGGGTATTTGTGCGTCCAGGGCGGTTTCCATGTCCCGCTGTTTTACGGCAGCGCATCCACGCATATTCTGAGCGGACTCGGCGGCTTCGAAGGCCGCGCGATCCGCAAGGGCGATGTGCTAAAAATCGGCCCCAGCCTTGGCATATCGGGCCGTGCGCTGAACATGAAAACCATGCGCAAGCTATCCGCGCGGAAAGACTTGCGGGTCACGCCTGGTACCCAATGGAGCTGGTTCGCGGATCAAGCCCGGCGGGCATTCCTCGCAGGGTTCTATCTGGTCACCGAGGAATCCAACCGCATGGGTCTGCGGCTCAGCGGGCCCGCTCTACCAGCCATGGGCGGCGGCGGCATGATCACCGAAGGCGTACCCCTAGGCGCAGTTCAGGTAGCCGCGGGCGGGCAGCCCATCATCCTTTTCGTGGAGCAGCAGACCACCGGGGGTTATCCCAAAATCGCCAACGTCATCGCGGCTGACCTGCCCAGCGTGGGACAACTGCGCCCGCGCGATTCGGTTCGCTTCGAACTGGTATCGTTTGAGGACGCCCGTCGACTGATTCGCGAGCAGGAGGCTCTATTTCAAACGCTATAGGACCTACGCAGTGGAGGACCCTATTCGCCGCCATGGCCGGCTGGATGTTGGACGGCATGGACGTAATGCTATACGCCTTCGCCCTCACCACCATCCAGCAGGAGTTCGGGCTCACCGCCGGGGTCGCCGGGTCGCTGGCGTCGGTAACGCTCCTCACCTCCGCATTCGGCGGCGCGCTTGCGGGCTACCTGGCGGATCGCTACGGCCGCGCGCGCCTGCTGATCTATTCCATCCTGGTCTATTCGCTCTGTACCGGGTTCACCGCCACCTCGCGGACCTTCGCCGAGCTTGCCATCTGGCGCGGCCTGGTAGGGTTCGGCCTGGGCGCGGAATGGTCCGCCGGTTCCGTCCTGGTCGCCGAGACGTGGCCAGCCAAGCACCGCGGCAAGGCCATCGGGTTAATGCAATCCGGTTGGGCCATAGGGTACATCATGGCAGCGTTGCTCTCAGCCGCGATTCTGCCTGTCTACGGGTGGCGGCCGCTATTTCTGGCCGGTGCGCTACCGGCCCTGTTCACTTTATGGATCCGGCGCGCCGTTCCCGAACCGGAAGTGTGGCGGAAGGGACGTAAGGAAAAGGTGCCCGTGGGGATCATGTGGCACGCGCCCTTGCTCCAGCGGACCGTGTTTGCAACATTGCTGGCCACCTGCCTGCTGTTCGCCTACTGGGGGCTGTTCACCTGGATTCCCGCCTACCTGTCAAGCCCCATCGCGAACGGTGGCGCGGGCTTGGGCGTCGTGAAATCGGCAACCTGGATCATCCCGGTGCAGATCGGCGCGTTTCTGGGCTACACGCTGTTCGGCGTGCTGGCGGACCGGTTTGGCCGTCGGCCGGTGCTGCTGTTCTTCCTGCTCGGCGCCGCTGCCGTGGTGCCGCTCTATGGCTTGGCCGGGCGTAACCCAATGGTGCTACTGACCTTGGGTCCGCTGATCGGATTCTTCGGGCACGGTTACTTCAGCGTGTTTGGAGCGCTGCTGGCGGAGTTGTTCCCGTCGTCGATACGGGCCACGGCACAGGGCATCTGCTACAACTCCGGCCGCGCGGTCAGCGCGCTGGCTCCGTGGGCGATTGGAAGTATTTCGGGGACGTTTGGGATCGGCGGATCCCTGGCGTTCACCGCCGCATTTTTTCTGGTGGGAGCGGGATTAATCATGTTCCTGCCAGAGACAAAGGGAGAAGCACTGGCGTGATCAAGATCGATTTGAACTGTGACATGGGGGAACTTCCCGAGGCGGTGGAGGGCGGCATACAGGAGGCTCTGATGGCGTCCATCATGTCCGCTAACATTGCCTGCGGGGGCCATGCCGGGGATGCGTACACCATGGAAACCACCATCCGGCAAGCCGCGCGGCACGGGCTTACGGTAGGGGCCCATCCAGGCTATCCGGACCGCGAGAACTTTGGCCGCCGCGAACTGGATCTACCGGTCGCGGACATTGCGGAGTTCGTCTTCCAGCAGGTGTCTGAATTCGGCCGGATTGCGGATCGGTGCGGGGTAACGGTGGCGCACGTGAAGCCACATGGGGCGCTCTACAACCAGGCTGTCCATAGCGCGCCGATCGCCCAGGCCATAGCCGACGGCGTGGGGCGTTGGAACCGCCACGTGGTGTTGGTGGGCCTGGCGGGATCGCCCATGCTGGATGTCTTTCGCGCCGCCGGTTTTCCGGTAGCGGCGGAGGCCTACGCGGACCGCATGTATGAACCCGGCGGCACGCTGCGGTCGCGCAAGTTCGCGGATGCCCTGATACAGGACCCGGAAATGGCTGCGGAGCAGGCTCTGGGCATCGTCACTCGCCGGAGCGTGGTGGCATCGAACGGAAGCATCGTGCCCGTGGATGCACAAACGATTTGCGTCCACGGGGACACCCCTGGGGCGGAACGTATCGCGGCCGCGGTAGCGGCAAAACTACGCGGCGCGGGGGTGCAGCTCCGGGGTCTTACGGCCGGATGACGCCCATCCTGGACCTGAAAGAGAACCGTGGCCGGGTTGATCCTGGACTGCACCCTGACGCGGCCGGAGACTGGATCGCCGCCAAGATGGCCGGAATGGATACCGGGCGGGGTCGCCCTTGCGGGATTCCAGCTCCTCGAATTTCGTTCCGCTCCCTTTGCCTGGTGCGTCGCCAGCGGACCCCTGGCCACCGTGCTGTAACTCCTGGCCTGCGGTCTGCCCATCATAAGGTTCGGGAATGGCACATGGAATTGGGTTGGAACACTCTTCTGGGCCACGGTCTTTTCCTTGGCGATGGCCCTGATATCCGCGTCGATGGGACCCACGCAGACGGATGGGGGCGTCCTCAGGAAACGAGTTCGTGGATCGCGTCAGTCGCTTGAATTGGCGTTACGGCTGCCCTCGTCGTCCTGCTCCTAAAGCCCTGCGTCATGCCTGTTTCATGGAGGCGGCGTCGGCCAGTGCGACGCTTCAAAAGGACGTGGCGCACGCTCGTGTCTGTGTCAATCGCGCGCGTAAGCTGCGTAAGCCCAAATCGACTGCGGCGGTCAAAGGGGCCATTGCCATGTGCGAAAGCCGCTTCGCGGATGCACTGAAAAAGTGGGCGGAGGCGCTGGACTATCTGGTTCGAAACAAGCTGGATTCAGGCCTCGCCCGGGCAAGCATCACCGCCGCCGGATTGGAATGCCGCCGCGCTATATCGTAACCGAGAAGCGAAACGTAGACCCCACGCCCACTTCGGACTCCGCCCAGATCCGTCCACCGTGCCGTTCCACGATGCGCTTGCACGTCGCAAGACCAATTCCGGTTCCGGGATACTGGCGGCCATGAAGACGCTTGAAAACCTCAAAGATGCTTTCCGCGTCCTTGTATTCGAACCCCATGCCGTTATCCCGCACCGCGAAAATCCATTCCGATCCCACCCGCTCAGCTGAAACGTGAACCCGCGGAGCTTCTTCGGGCCGGCAATACTTCAGCGAGTTCGCAATCAGGTTCAGAAAGAGTTGGGTCAACTGCGATTTGCGATAGTTAACGGAGGGCAGTTCGTCCTGTGTGACTATTGCCTTGGAGCCGTGGATAGCCGCTTGCAAACTCCAAAGGCTGTCCTGCAACGCCGCTTTCGCGGAGATTTTTTGCAGGCCATCGGAATCCAAGGTGCTTACTTGGGAGTATGTCAGCAAGTCCGTGATCATGGCGTCCATCCGCTTCACGCCGTCCTCCACGAAAGCGACATATTCGTCAGCCTCGGGATTCAGCTGGGATGGGTAGAACTTTGCCAGCAGATCGGTAAAGCTGTGAATGGTGCGAAGCGGCTCACGCAAATCGTGCGAAACTACGTGGGCGAAGCGCTCTAAATTGGCGTTGGAGCGCAAGAGGCCCTGCTCGGCATTCCGCCAGGAGGTGATATCTTCGATGGCAAGCAGAATGGTTTGCGCGCTGCCATCCTTGCGGGCGATGCGGCATCCGTTCAGCCTCATTGTCTTGAGGCCAATCCGGGGGAATGCGTGCTGCAGTTCCAAACCGGCAAACCCGCGGTCGCGCGGCAGCAACTCTTCCAGTGCGTGATGCAGCGGTTCCACGTCCCACTGCCCGCCTTCCATCTCAAACAGCAACCGGCCGTCGGTGTCCGCGGGGGAGGTTTGGAACATGTGATGAAATGCCGGGTTGGTGCGCATTATGCGCAGATCCGGTGAAAGAACCAGCAGCGGCTCGCTCACGGTGTTGACAATGGCTTCCGAGAATTCTTTGGCATCGCGCGCCCCATCCAGGTTGCGCTGCAACGGGTCGATATCCACGAAACTCAGCACTGCTCCCTCAATGCGGTGCTCACTGGTCCGGTACGGGTGGACGTTGAGCTGCCACCAGGAGCCATGAGCATCCTTCAGTTCTCGCGTTTCCATGGTCAGGCTTTCGATCACCCTGGTTACTATTGCAGTCAACTCCAGCAGCGGCAGCCGGTCCTCGAAGCCCGAAAGCGGGCGTCCTACATCACTGGCGAAAAGGCCCAGCCACGTTTCGGCGGCCGGAGTGTAACGCCGCAGACGAAGGCCGCGATCCACCATCAGGATGGGGAGTTTTACCGCATTCAGTACATTGTTTAAATCGTTGCTGAGAACGCCGAGTTCGTCGTTCCGGCTCTGCAGTTCTTCGTTCAACGTGGTTAATTCCTCGTTGATGGATTGCAGCTCTTCCTTTGCGGTGGCCAGTTGCGCATTGGTGCTGAGCAGTTCTTCATTGGCGCTGCTGACTTCCTCACTCGCCGCGCGCAACTCTTCAATCGCAGTTTCGTGATCTTCGGTCTCCGAACTGAGATACTCGCGCGCATCGGCCAGTTCACGCTCCAGCCGCTCCACGCGGGCCTCCATGGGTTCCGGGGCGTTCGCGAGCGCGGGGGCCTCCGGCGGGCTTTGGCGTTGCAGGCCTACGCGCTCAAACATTACCAGGTAATAGCGATCACTGGGGCCGGAACCGGCAATAGGAACAACCTCTAAGGTGATTTCACGAGTTTCCCCGCCGTACTCAACGTGGACGCCTTTCTCCTGCACCAGCGTGTTCCGCTCAATAGCGGCCAGGATGGATTTACGAAGAATGGGCTGTAAACCAGGACGGGCCATGCGCAATAACTGGTCGCTGGCGGCTCCAGGCGCGGGCTCCAGGTAGAAGCCGGTCTGGCCTCGGAACTGCAGGATATGCATGCCGGCATCGATCACCACGCCATCGGGCGCATACCGGCTCTGAATGGCCCTGTCGGCGCGTCTTTGCAGTTCCACGCTGTTTAGGGCGCGTACCTGGTTGGCACGGCTTACCGGGTCAGTGGGGTGCCGGTAACTGGAGAACGTTGGACGGATGGCGGCGGACACTACGTTCGGCGCAAAAAGATTGCTTTCACCTTCGAGCGCGCTGAACAGATCCGTACTCGCCGATTCCGCGCTTCCCAGAAACAGCAGCCCGTCGTGGTTGAGCGCATAGTGGAAGAGATTGAGAACCCTGGTTTGCAGCGCCGGACCCAGGTAGATCAGCAGGTTGCGGCAACTGATTACATCCAGCCGCGCGAAGGGCGGGTCCCGGGTAACGTCCTGCATGGCGAAGATGCAGGAGTCGCGAATCTGCTTATTGATCTGATACCCGCCATCCACTTTATTAAAGAACTGCAGCATGCGTTCGGGCGAAATGAATTGCGTTTGGTGGTCGGAATAGATCCCCCGGCGCGCACCCTGCAGGGCAAGTTCATTGATATCGGTGCCGAAAAACTGCAAGCCGATCTGGCGGCCCTGCTGATTCAGGATTTCCCGGAAACAGATCGCCAGTGAGTACACTTCTTCGCCGGTTGCGCATCCCGGCACCCAGACGCGCAGCGTGTCGTGGTCGGCGGTCCTGATCACCAGTTTCTCTAAGTGAGGAGTGATGGCCGCGAACGCGGCCGGGTCGCGGAAGAAGGCGGTGACACAGATCAGAATGTCGTTGTACAGTTCCTGGACTTCCTCCGGGTTATGCTGCAGGACGTTCAGGTATTCGGCCAAGGTTTCGCAACGATGCACCAGCATCCGGCGGCCCAACCGGCGGCGCACCGTAGTCTGCTTATATTGGGAAAAGTCGACGTGTTTGGTGCGTTCCAGGAGAAGAAAGATCTTGCGCAGATCGGCATCCGACTGCGGCAACGCCTCCATGGTCTCCGCACCGCCATCGGTCAGCAGCAAGGGATGGTGGCTGATTCGAGCCAGTTCCCTTGCGATTGCAGCCGGCGGCAGCACGTAGTCGATCGCCCCGGTTCGATGAGCCATGTGGGGCATCCCAGCCTGCTGGGCGGATTCCTCGTCCTGGGCAAACGTGATCCCGGAGTGAGCCTTGATGGCGCGGACGCCTTTCGAACCATCGGACGCTGTGCCAGAGAGGATCACCCCAATCGACAGACGCCGCTGCTGATCGGCCAACGACATGAAGAAGTGATCGACCGGGTAGAAGGCTGTCCGGCCCGGCCGGGGAGCAAGATGCAGCGCTCCGTTCCCGATGGTCATCCGTGAGTTCGGGGGGATCACGTAAACATGATTGGGTTCGATTCTTGCGCCGTCCCGCACCTCAGTAACCGGCATGGCGGTAGTCTTGGCCAAAAGCGAGGCCAGCAAGCTGGGGTGAGTTGGATCTAAATGTTGAATCAACACGAATGCCATCCCCGTGTCCACGGGAAGGGCGCTCAACAGTTCCGAAAACGCTTCCAGTCCACCCGCCGACGCGCCAATGCCGACCACCGGAAAAGGATTGCTCCTGGGGCGCTTGTCAAGCTCATCGACTTCCAGCTCATTTGCTACAGGCTGGACGGAAACCGAGTCCTCAACCGGCGGGGCTGGTTCCTTGGCCTGGGCAGACAGTGGAAGGATAGACACCAAATACTCCTTGTGACGAAAAGAGAGTACGCCTTGCGTCTAGGGCTCTTTTTCACTTATTCCAGCATATCCCGTTTTTTCGAGGGTAAATACCAGGCGCACGCGGCTCGGGCTTGCTGAAACCGTACAAAACAGGCTGCAGCGCCCAGACTGAGAACGCTAGCGAGGATGCCCGGCCCCAAGCCTCCGTAACGGCCCGCCAGCCACACCAAACAATAGTGCTGGTCCTTGTAGGCGTTGGGGCTCAAATCGGAAAGCTGGATTGCCCAGGGCGTATGATATTGGCTGCAACGTTTTGGGGACCGGAGGAACTTTGGTAGGCTGAGGGATGCGGTTCTTAACTCAATCCCGTGACACCTTTGCAAATTATCAAGAATGCCGAAAGGCGCAGAATGGAAAGTCTGTCAGAAGGGGGCTCGGGTATCTATAGGCTGATTCCCGGCCATGAACCGCTCATTGGCCAAGCGGCAATTTGGCTGTTCGTCCTAATCTTGGCCGCGATTCTATTTATCGGCGTCTCAATTATCGGCGCATCATGGTCACCTCAAAGTGCTGTAACCCACTCGTTACCGTGATTTTAGCGAGTCCCCCGGCATCCCGTCGGGATAGGGGAGAAGTTTTCAGGCCTCGCTTCGCGACGACGCCCTTGCACTTTGCCGTCACTTCACCTCCATGAGGTTGTGAAAGGTACTTCAACCTTCGAACTGACACAACGAAAACGCCCGGCCCTTGCGGGCCGGGCGTTCTTTGTTTCCTACTCAGCGATGGTTTAGTAATCCATCTCAGGACCGTGGCCGCCCGGCATCGGCGCAGCCGACTTCTTCTCCGGGATCTCGGCGATCATCGCTTCCGTGGTCAGCATCA
>JBBQUE010000086.1:0-8798 GCA_038212805.1 Bryobacterales bacterium
GGGCATGGTTTCGGCCATGTGGGAGTTCATAGAACGCGGCAGCATCCAGCTTTTCTGCGTGGATAGCGTGGACCTGGAGAGTTGGTACAACAAAGCGGCGCATCCCTCCGATAAGGCCGCTCGCCATGTGGTGTATGAAAGCTATATCCGCGAAGAAGCGCTGCCGTTCCTGCGGAACAAGAATTGGTCAAACCGGATTTTGACCACAGGATGCAGCTTTGGCGCGTATCATGCGATGACATTCGCCTTGAAGAATCCTGACCTGATTACCGGATCCATCGCGATGAGCGGTGCCTTCGATATCAGCCAGTTCTTGCACGGCTATTACGATGACAACTGCTACTTCAATAACCCGGTGGATTACCTTGCCGGTTTGAGCAACCCGCTCATCTGGCAGCGCCATTACGTGCTGGCGGCGGGCGATTGGGATATCTGCGTGGGCGAGACGCTGCGCCTGGCGGGTTTGTTCAGCCAAAAGAACATTCCGCACACCATCGACGTGTGGGGCGGCCACCAGAAGCACGATTGGCCGTTATGGCACCAAATGGCCCGAAAGTTCTTCAGTTAGCGAATTCGCCGGAGCTACAATTTACTATGCGAAAAGTCGGGATTATCTACGGAATGGAGAATACGTTCCCCGGGGCGCTGGTGGATCGCATCAATTCCATGAAGGTTGCCGATGTGGTGGCGGAACATGTGAAAGTGGGCGGCGTCGCGATGGCTGCGCCGAGTGGTTATCGCGTCATCATCGACCGCATCTCGCAGGATATTCCTTTCTACCGGGCTTACTTGAAGAACGCCGTGCTCAGTGGCGCGATCGTTATCAACAACCCGTTCTGGTGGGGCGCGGACGATAAGTTTTTCAACTACGCGCTGGCTTCAAAGATTGGAGTGGCCGTCCCGAAGACCGTAATTCTACCGCATCACACGCATCCGCCAGGGACCACGGATCAATCCATGCGGAACCTGATTTATCCGCTGAATTGGGAAGAGATTTTCGCCTATATCGGGTTTCCGGCTTTCCTGAAACCTTACAGCGGCGGCGGCTGGAAGAGCGTGTATAAGGTTCACAATCCGGACGAACTTTTTGCCGCGTATAACGATTCCGGCGACCTTTGCATGACGCTGCAGACCAGCGTGGAATTTACCGATTATTTCCGCTGCTATGTGGTGAATCAGGAACACGTGCACGTGATGCAATACGATCCGCGCCGGCCCCACGCCGAGCGATACGTTCACGATGGGCCGCCCATCGACCCCGCGATGCACGCGCGAGTGGTTCGCGATTGCCTGACTTTGTGCCGCGCGCTTGGCTACGATCTGAACACGGTGGAATTCGCTGTGCAGGAGGGCATTCCGTATGCCATCGATTTTCTGAATCCGGCACCCGACGCGGACTATAACTCCGTGGGCGCGGAGAATTTCGAATGGATCGTGAACGCGGTGGCGCGCATGGCTATCGAAAAGGCTTTGAGCGATGAGAATCCGGCAAAAGAATTGCGCTGGTCGGCATTTCTAAAGGGGTAGGCCTTTGACTCCCAGCTTCACAATAGGAATTGAAGAAGAGTACCAGACCATCGATCCGGTAACGCGCGATCTGCGTTCTCACATTGAGGCGGAATTGATTTCGAAGGGCCGCCTGCTGCTGCATGAACGCGTGAAGGCGGAAATGCACCAATCGGTGATCGAGGTGGGTACGCACGTGTGCCGCAATATTCAGGAGGCGCGAGCGGACGTGACGGAAGTGAGAACGGGCGTGATTCGCCTGGCTCGCGAGAACGGGTTGCGCATCGCCGCGGCCGGCACGCATCCCTTTTCCGATTGGCGCAACCAGGAGATCTATCCCGATGAGCGCTACCACACCATCGTGGAAGATCTGAAGATGGTGGCGCGCGCGAACCTGATCTTTGGGCTGCATGTGCACATCGGCGTCGAAGACCGCGAGGTGATCATCCATCTGATGAATGCCGCGCGCTATTTCGTGCCGCACATTCTGGCGCTCTCCACGAATTCGCCTTTTTGGCTGGGGATGGATACGGGCCTGAAGAGTTACCGCTGCAAGGTTTTCGATAAATTTCCGCGCACGAATATTCCAGATTATTTTCCCAGTTGGGGTGAGTATGAGAGTTTCGTGAACCTGCTGGTGCACACCAACTGCATCGATAACGCGAAGAAAATCTGGTGGGACATCCGCCCGCATCCGCATTTCCCCACGCTGGAATTTCGCATTTGCGATGTGCCGATGCGGCTGGACGAAACACTGGCCATCGCGGCTCTGATTCAGGCGACAGTCGCTAAGCTTTACAAGCTGCATGCTTCGAACCAGGGCTTCCGGCTATATCGCCGGCTCTTGATCATGGAAAACAAATGGCGCGCACTCCGCTATGGCCTCGATGGCAAGTTGGTGGATTTCGGAAAACAGACCGAGGTGCCGTTGCGGCATCTGATGCTGGAATACCTGGAGTTTGTGGACGATGTGGTGGACGAATTAGGCAGCCGCAAAGAACTGGAATACATCCATAAGATGATGGAAATGGGCTCGGGAGCGGATCGCCAGCTTCGGAAGTTCAAAGAAACGGGAGATCTGAAGCAAGTTGTCGATTACATCGTTGAAGAAACTGAGACCGGAGTTGTCCTTTAACCCGGAGCTCACGCCGGGCGCGCGCAATGCGGTCCGGGTGTGCCTGAACATTCAGCCGCACGAAAAAACAACCGTGATCACGGACGTGGCCTCGCGCGAAATAGCGGCGGCCATTGAAGCGGAACTGGATGCGGCGGATTTGGAATACAACACGTACGTGCTGGAAGATTATGCCGTGCGGCCGTTGACGGACATGCCGCAAATCGTGCTGGACGATATGGAATCGAGCCAGGTGAGCATCTTCGCCGTGCATGCGCAAATGAATGAACTGCGCACCCGGATGCAGATGACGGACGTGGTGAACCGGCGCGGCATCCGGCATGCGCATATGGTCAACATCACGGCGGAGATCATGAAGCAGGGCATGAGGGCGGATTTTCTGGAAGTGGATCGCCTGAGCCAGAAAGTGTGGGAATTGGCCAGTGCGGCAAAGACCGTTCGCGCCACCACGCCGGCGGGAACCGACATTGTGGCGCTCATGAATCCGGCTTATAAGTGGGTGAAAACCAGCGGCATCATTAGCACGAAGAAGTGGGGCAATCTGCCGGGTGGCGAAACGTTTACCACTCCCGGTGAAGTGAATGGCACGTTTGTGATCGATGGCGTGGTGGGCGATTATCTGTGCGCTAAGTATGGCTCACTAAAAAGCACGCCGCTCACGATTGAAATAGCGGCAAATCGATTAACAGCCACCCACAGCGCGAATAAGGAACTCGAAACCGAGTTCTGGAACTACTGCCACACCGATGAAAATAGCGACCGGGTTGGCGAGTTCGCTATCGGCACCAACATCGCCTGCAAGGATGTGATCGGCAATATTCTGCAGGACGAAAAAATTCCGGGCGTTCACATCGCCTTCGGCAACCCTTACGGTTTCCATACCGGCGCGGATTGGTATTCAGCGACACACATCGATGTGGTGGGCCGCGAGTTCAGCATCTGGATCGACGACCGGCAAATTATGGATGCGGGCCGGTTCCTGATCGGTTAGGCCATGCTGACCGAATATCGAAGCGATTTCAACCGGCGCTTCACGGCGGAGAAGTATGCTCGCTTCGTTGCGCGGCTTGACGAACGCTGCGGCACACACGTTGCCTTTCGCAATTGCGAAACACCGTGCTTTTTTCCGGAAGCGCTCCTGCGCCAAATGGCCAGCGCGGGCGCGGAAATGTCGCGGCAACTGGCGGATGACGCGGAGTATTTGAGCGCGGCCGACCGATCCATCCCGGAACAATTTCGCGCCGCTGCTCCCACGGTGAAACCACTCTTTGTGCAAGCAGATTTCGGAGTGATTCGCACCGCGGACGGTACTCTGGAGCCGCGCTTGGTGGAAATTCAAGGTTTTCCTTCGCTTTACGCGTATCAGATTGAGCTGGCTGAGAACTACCGTGAGGTCTATAATCTTCCAGACACGTTAACGCCGCTGCTCGGAGGCCGCACGCCTTCGGGATACCGGGAGTTGGTGAGCGCGGCGATCCTGGGCGGTCGCGATCCGGAAAACGTGGTGCTGCTGGAGATCGATCCGGATCGCCAGAAGACGCTGGCGGATTTTCGGCTGACGCAGAAGATGTGCGGCGTGCAAACGGTAAATGTCACCGACGTTCGCAAGCAGGGCCGCCAGCTTACCTACGAACGAGAGGGCCGTACGATCCCGATCAAGCGAATTTACAACCGGGTGATTGTCGATGAACTGGTGCGGAACGGAGTTGCGCTGGATTTCGATTTTCGCGACGATCTGGACGTGGAGTGGGCCGGGCATCCCGATTGGTTTTTCCGCATTAGTAAATTTTCGCTGCCCTATTTGAAGCACCGGTTTGTGCCGCGTTCCTGGTTCTTGAGCGATGTCCAGGAGCTTCCGGGTTCGCCTGAGAATCTGGTGCTGAAGCCGCTATTCTCATTTGCCGGGCTGGGGGTGAAGGTGGGACCTTCGCGCGAGGAGATCGACGCGATTCCAGAGCAGGAACGAAGCCAATATTTGCTACAGGAGCGAGTGCGCTTCGAACCGGTGATCGATACTCCCCATGGAATGACGCATACCGAAGTACGGATCATGTACATTTGGACCCATCGGCCCGAGGCCGTGACCACGATTGTGCGAATGGGGCGGGGAAAGATGATGGGGGTCGATCACAACCGGGATTTGGAATGGGTGGGAGCCTCCGCCGGGTTCAGCCCCCCAGTAGACGTGGTAACTTAAGAAAGTTCCCGCATGGATCCCTTAGACTTACTGATTACCGGTCTTCTCTTGTTGATTGTAGCCGCCATGATTACCTCAGGCGGCGGCCCGGGTACTCCGTTGCGAGTCCCCGTTTTAAACCGGTAGTTTCTATTTAGCCAGCGATTTGCTGGGGCTAATCAGAATGTGAGCGTTGCGCCCTTCCATTCGGGGCATGGCTTCCACCGTCCCGAAGGTGGCCAAATCTTCCGCAAAACGCGTGAGCAATTTCTTACCGAGATCGGTATGGGCGATTTCACGGCCCCGGAATTGAACCACCGCTTTCACGCGATTCCCTTCCTGCAGAAAACGGATGGCATGGTTCTTCTTGAAATCGTAATCGTGATCATCGGTGTTTGGGCGGAATTTTAATTCCTTCACCTGCACCACGTGCTGCTTCTTTTTGGCTTCGTGCGATTTCTTCTTTTGTTCGTACTGGTAGTGGCCGTAATCGATGGCCTTGGCGACGGGCGGAACAGCGGTAGGCGAAACAACAACCAGATCCAGACCCAACTCCTGGGCTTTCCGCAACGCGGCGGCTGTGGGCATCACTTCAGCCGTGCCATCGGGAAATACTGCGCGAACTTCCTTAGCCCGAATCGATTCGTTTACGTTTTCGCGGCGGTTGGTGCGGCGTGGAGGAAAATTTCGGCCTGGAATCATTCGATATGCGTTATCTGCGTAAGCTTCACTTTATCCTAGTTCGGATCTTTCTGCCGGGTGCTGGTAACCGCTTTTAATATCCCCAGCCCAACCAGAACGATGACCATTACGGCAATCCACTGCGAGGGCATGTGAGCCAGATACGCTCCGTATCCAAGACCCAGAACCACAACGATGAAACCAGCCAGATACATTCCAAAAGACATTTGCACTCCTTTTTGGTCGTTGAATGACGATCCGTGCCATCACGCTTGCAACTGAAGTGCCATGCGGCAGCTCTGGCTACATACGTGCATGTGGGCAGGCAGCCATATGAGATACCTGATTCCCTTCGTACTTGCTGCGCTTACAGCCTCAGCTCAAACGGAAACGCCGCAGCCAACGGCAAAAACCGCGGCAGCTTCTTTTTCCCCAAACCTCTTCGGTCGAAAAAACTTGACTGGCGTCACGGCGCAGCCCGCCGCCACAGTGATTGTCAACGCGGCCAGCTATCTGCCGGGAATTAGCCCGGGTGGCCTTTCGACCATCTTCGGTAAGAACCTGAGTCATGTGGCAGACGTTGTTGTAGCTAATACCAATCCATTGCCAACTTTGCTTGGAGACGTATCTATCAAGGTGAATGGACGTTCCGCTCCCATCTTCAGCGTCTCTTATAACGGGTCTGACGATCAGATTAGTTTCCAGGTCCCTTACCGGACAGAGACCGGACGCAATGCGGCTGAGGTACTGGTTTACGATAGGGGTAATCTGGTTGCCGATATCATCACGGATTCCTTTACTGAAGATCCGGGCATTTTCGTTTATCAAGGTAAGTATGCAATTGCGGTCAGGGCAACCAATAACTCGTTGATCGGACCGAATAATCCCGCCAGTCCCGGCGACGTGATTGTTCTCTACACAACAGGGTTAGGACGGCTGACGTTGGACCTTCAGGATGGCTACGGCGCACCTTCGAGTCCGCTGGCTTATACGTCCGATCCGTTTCAGGTTGTTGTGAACGGTCAGCAGTGCCAAGTGCTTTTTTCCGGCCTAGGACCAGGCTTTGTGGGGCTCTACCAGATCAATCTGGTGCTGCCCAGAAACTTGCCGTCGGGCGATTTGAACATGCAGATCCTGTCGGAATACGGCGACAGCGCCATCGTTAAATTACCTGTATTTTAACAGCATGGCTGGTTAGTACTAGCCGCTTCAGAGTGTGATTTCAGGGCTGCGAAAGGCCCTTAGTACTCGCTACAATCGCGGCGGTAAAAGTTGGTTGATCCGCTCGATACCCGTT
This sequence comes from Bryobacterales bacterium, assembly GCA_038212805.1. Lineage (GTDB taxonomy): Bacteria > Acidobacteriota > Terriglobia > Bryobacterales > Bryobacteraceae > JANXQZ01. The sequence continues at coordinate 6,796 of JBBQUE010000086.1, forward strand.
GTTAGAGTGGCGTTACGTGCGCTGGACAGGTTTACAAATCGTGCTCTTCCTGGTGAGCCCTTTTTGTATGTCCGGCGCTTTGAACGTTATGTCTGTGGGTGCCGTGGGCAATGGTCAGGCCGATGATTCCAGCGCGATTCAAAATGCACTGGACACTTCCACTAATGTGTATCTGCCTTCCGGCACGTACCGCGCCTGCGACATTCGCATCCGGCATTCTGGAACCCGAATCTCTGGCGACAGCTCAAACTCCACAATCATCGTTTGCCTGAATGGAACGGCGTTTAAAAATTATAGCGGGCAGGATGCCGATCCAGTTCGCTTGGATGCCAATACCGTTCAGGACGTGAGCTTTGAAAACTTGACGTTTCAAGGCGGATTGAACGTGGTGGCCGATTACATGTCAGCATCGGGCCGCACGAAAGCGCTTCCGGGGACGATTCGGAACATCGGCATCCGCTGGAAGCAATCCATTCGGAACACAGTTCGGAATTGTGCGTTTCTGGGTTTCGAACGCGGCATGGAAGTGAACTCCGGGTTCGGAAACACGTGGGAGCAGAACAGGTTCCTGGGTAACCAGATGGGCATCCATTACGATACCGGCTGGGTACACGGCGATGTCGCTTATAAAGTAACTACCAATAACTCCCACCGTAATCAGTTTTCGAATAACTGGTTTGGAGTATTCAGCTTGGCGCTGGTGGATAACTCGGTGTTTCTGGGCGATATCTTCGAAATGAATAACACTGGCCTGTACCTGGGCAATTCGTCACTGGTGCGCATCAGCGCTTATTTCGAAAAGAATTGGGACGGCGCTATCTTCGCGGGCACTTATTCGGGCGTGAACTATATTCAAAACTCAGACTTCGTGGGCTCTTTGCACGAAGGAAACTGGGGTGGTGTAAGTTACGTGAGCATACTGGCGGGAACGCCTGGAACCGCCGAGGTACATATACTCGGTATCCCCTTTTTCAACTCCGGCGGCAGCCGTGGGGCGGGGGTGGCCGCGGAGGGCGGTCGTATATTTTTTGAAAATCCTTCTCTGCTTCAGAGTTATGCCTTTGCCAGTCTACCAGCCGCCGGCACCGCGCCGCAGGGCACTACCTGGATGCTCTATTGCCCGGATTGCAGGAAAGGCGCTACCTGTTCGGGTGGCGGGACAGGTGCAATCGCAAAGTTCCTGAACGAAGCTTGGGATTGCAACTGACCGGCTTGCGCCGGTAAATATTTACTGCGCGGGACGGGCGGGCGCTGGCTGAGCGGGAGGCACCGTCTTCGGAATGGACGCGCCGTTGTGGCATGTGTAACAAGTCACGTGTTCAGACTCGGCATCATGACCATTGATCCCGGCGGGGAAGTTTGCATTGATCTGACGGGTCATCAGAATCATCTTGCGAGCCGTTTCCTTGTCCGGCTTGGCGTCGCTGGCAAAATCACCCTGCACGTGGCAGGAAGTGCAGGTTACACCCAGCGATGCGCGAAACATTCCCATCATAGGGCGAACTTCTTCCGGCTTCAGGATCTTCAGATTTTTCGGCATTTGCGGCGCGCGTGCTCCAGCGGGCGGAGGCGCGGGTGGCTCCTGAGCGGCAATTGTGAAAGGGATGGCCAGAAAGCAGAATACGGCAAGGTAGCGCATGGGCAGATGTTATACCAGAACCGCGCGCAATTTTGCTACGGCAAACAATTATTCATGTTACAGATTGCCCCCGGCAGGCAGCAGGTGAACCATGATCACGCGAGCTCCGGGGAAGTGGCCGATGCGGCGTTAAGATTTTTGACGGCTTCCGTGATGCACTGACATCTCCCGGCGGTGGCAAGGCCTATGCCGTATCGCGCCGCCACGAAGCTGGAGTCCGCCGAAAGACCGCGCCCGGCTTCCGTGGCAGCTTCGATGCCGAGGTTGTCGAATCGAATAAATTGATGGTGTGGATGACGGCTGAGAGCCGACAGGAAATTGGTTGCGGGGGCAAGATTTGAACTTGCGACCTTTGGGTTATGAG
>JBBQUE010000087.1:0-8797 GCA_038212805.1 Bryobacterales bacterium
TGCGGTTACTCCCGGTTGCACCAGAAGCCATGCCAGAGCCACCTGAGCGTTTGGTATGCCGCGCTTCCTGGCGATTTCAGTGACGCGATCCACTACCTCGAAGTCCGACGGTTGGTAATACAATTTGTGGGCAAAATCGTCGGTCTTGGCGCGGGAAGTTTCCCCGAAGTCCTGCCGGGTCCGGTTGCCCGCCAGAAAGCCACGGGCCAGCGGACTCCAGGGCAGCACGCCAATGCCTTCTTCTAAACACAGCGGTATCATTTCGCGCTCTTCCTCGCGATAAACCAGGTTGTAATGATTCTGCATGGTCACAAAACGGGTGGAAGAAAGCATGTCCGCCGTGTACAGCATTTTCGCGAATTGCCAGGCGAACATGGAGGACGCCCCAATGTAGAGCGCCTTGCCCATTTTCACCACGTCGTGCAGCGCTTCCAGGGTCTCTTCGATGGGCGTATGGTAGTCGAACCGGTGAATCTGGTAGAGATCCACGTAGTCGGTTTTCAGTCTGACAAGGCTCTCGTCAATCGCATGCAAGATGTGTTTGCGCGACAGGCCACGCTGATTCGGATCGTCGCCCATGGCGTTAAAAACCTTGGTGGCGATCACCACGCGGTCGCGCGACGGACCAAAATCCTTGAGCGCTTTGCCCAGGATTTCTTCGCTCACGCCGGTGGAATACATGTCGGCGGTGTCGAAGAAATTAATGCCTAATTCCAGCGCGCGCTTAAGAAATGGACGGCTTTCTTCTTCTTCCAGCACCCACTCCCGCCATTTCTTGGAACCGTAGGTCATGGTTCCTAGGCAGATACGGGATACTTTGAGTCCGGTGGATCCAAGGTGAACGAATTGCATCGCTACCAGATTAGCGCAGCGATTCAAGAATCCTCGCCATGGGGATCTCAATCACCGGGGTCATAATCCAGGGACTGTGTCCATTGCCACCGCCCAGACATGCTTCAAGCCCATGGCCAGGTACTCTTCCGCTTTAGTTGACGATAAGAGGCGCGGCTTCTAGCGGGCCGTCCGGCAGTCGGGCAAGGCTTTGCTGGCTTCGCCTGGTTGGCTGCCGGATCTCCGCGCTCTACACCGCGGTCATCGCCGTCTGCCACAGCACGTGGCCCACTTCCGGATGGTAAATATCGCTGTGAGCGCCCGACAATCCGCTGCCATCCTTAATCACGTTGTCACTCTGAATGTTATAGACATGCCCAGCCTCAAAGCCATACTGCTCCTGCACGCCGGCCATTTTCTCCAGCTTCCGCGTCCCATCCAGGCCCTGAGCGCCGAACGTGCCGAGCGCTCCGAACAGCGGCAGATCCAGTCCACCGAAGCTGGCGTCGGCCACCAATCCGCTGGCGATCGGATAAAGAATACCCAGGGCGCGATCGTTAGTGGCCTGCGTGGTTACCAGCGGACCCATCACTTTCTTCGCTCGGATGGCGGCTTGGAAGTAGCCCGGAACGCCCACCAGCTTGGGGATGCGCGGCGTGAAGGACCACAGGGACATAGCGCCCTGCACCAGGAAAACGGAATGCACCGGAGTTGGAATCCGCCCGCCCTGGTGCGTCCCGGTCAGCATGGCTGTCACCGCAATGCAACCAAAGCTATGCCCCATCAGGTGGAAGCGCACGTCGCGCCCAGAGGCGGCATCCTGCAGTCTGATTAACAATTCCGCTCCTGCGGTTTCGCCCAACCGGCGTGCGCGGCCCTTCATAGTCCAGAAGGAAATGGTCCGCAACGGGGATAGCAAGGCGCTGCCGAAACTTCCAAAGCTGGCAGTGGCATCGTCCGCTGCCTGGGATGCGGTGAAGATCTGGACAGGATCGAAGTCCAGACGGTCCGCATCGGGGGCCGCTCCCGCTCCTCCTGCACCCAGGTTCATCAAGCTGTTGAGATCCTGGTAGGCCTTCGCCAACCCAGGAGTCATGGAATTGGGATTGGGGGAGGCGGCAATCTCGGCGTATATGCGCGAGACGGCTGCATGAATCGCCGGCGTGCCGCCCAAGCGCGTGGAGAAGTCGGCCGCGGGGTCGAAAGCGGGCGCGGCGCCTCCCATGGAACTTTCCATGGCGCCTTGAATGCCGAACGATTCGATCTGCGATTCGTCGCCGAAGGGTTTGCTGGGCCAGTGATAACCCACCATCAGCGGCTTAAACCCCGGGCGCAGCGTCTTCAATTTGGCGATGTCGTCATGGCAAGCCATCAGTTGATCGGTCCATCCGTTGTACTGCCTGATGGCATCGAAAACGTCGCCCATCCAGCCGTGGCTCATGATGAAGACGTCGGTTACTCCCGGCATCTTCGAGACCACCTTTTGGCTGCCCAGGTCGCCATGCTCATCCTTCTGTTCCTGCCCGTCCTTGTCAAAAACCACCAGCGTGTAATCTTGCCGAGCCATCTGTATCTCCTTGAATTAAACCTGCGTTGGGAAAAGCCATGCACGCCTCAGCGGCACGGAAAAATGCTTCATCGAGTTCCGGCACCCAGGGCTGAGCATGACGGATGCCATACAGCAACTGCAGATCCCCATATTCCCCCAGCGCTTGAATCGCTTTGCGCCGCAGGAACAGATTATCCCCCGCTACCTCCATCCACCAGCCGGGCGCGCGCGGAATGTGCAGCTGGCCGGACGCAACCAGGGCCCGGCCCTTGTATTTCTCACTCACGCACGAGGCCAGGTAGCGTTCCACATACGCCAGGGCAGCGGGGTGATGGGTGCGCAGTTGCCCGATCAGGTAAATCATCCGTTCATGCCGGTCGTCCTCGACGGGCCGCGGTTCGGCGTTCGCCTCTTCCACGAACGGAAGAATCAGCTGCGCAAACAGGTCACTGGGATCCAGATCCTGGAGGGCGTCCGTGATGGCCCACAGGGTAGCGGGTAAGGTTTTCGAATCTCGAAAAGCCGCATACAGAACGGCGGCCCCGGCGGGTCTCTGCAGATCGCCCAAGGCAAACGCAGCCACGCCCTGTAAGCCTTCGTCCTCTCCGCTTAGAAATTGCTTCAACCCGGCAGTATCGCTATTGGTCCAAGCCACAATCAAAGCCGGGGCGCTCGGGTGCTCCGCCATGTATTCGGGCAGTAGGAAGGTCTGCATGCGGCGTAGAGCGCGTACGGCGGCGAAGCGAACCTGGCTGTACTCGAAATCCGGCTCCTTCCTTTCCTGCGTGCGCGCACGGTCCGTGGCCAGAAAGGTCAGTTGCGGAATGCTCTCCTGGTGATTCAGCATGCCCAGCAGATCCACCGCGCTGGTGCGATGATCCACGTCCGGCTCATGGGCGCGCTTCGATCGCCAGAGCAGCGCCGCGCAGATTTGCTGGCGCAGGCTTTCCAACTCCAGATCCGGTTTCACCTTGCCTGGATGCTCGCGGTCGTAGGCATGAAAGCACTCCCCGGCCACAAAGAGTTGCTCGCCCTGCATTAACGACGCGCCGTACACCAGGCTCTTGATCAGCGGAGCGGGATCGTCCGTGATACCGGCCAGCAGAGCCAGCGTAGGCTTCCACCAACGGACCCGGCTGGCTTGCCCCAGCGTGGCCACAATCTCGTCGATAATCTGGTTGCGCTCCGGATCCTTCTCAATCTGGCGGGCGGCGCAAAATGCTTGCAGCGGCGGATAGGCGAAGCGGATGGATTCGTCTCCAAACCGCACCACAATTCCCGATGCCGTTAGCTGGCTCAGCAGATCCTCCAGACGGTAGTCGCGCTGGCCGCGCACATCGCCCAGAACCTGGAAGGTATCTTCAAGCGGCAGCGCGCTCAAGCGGCTGGATTGCATCGTCCGGGCCAGCGCGCAAAGAGATTCCGCCGCGCGCAAACTGCGCCCTCCATCGTCGGCCACCTTATACAGCGCGCGCTGCAGCCAATCGCGCAGCACCGAGATTTGGGATTGCGGCAGGATATTCTCGCGCGCCTGATCCAGCATGTCGCGCAGCAGCCAGGGCACGGAGGCCAGCTCCAGCAGCTCAGCGGAACGGAGCTGGTTCAACAGGGCGGCGCGCGCCTTGTCCGGGGGGCCGCCGTCGTCCGGATTCAGATACGCACTAATCTTGCGCGGCGAAAGCGGCTGCATTACCAGAAGCTGATCAATCTGGGGCCAGGGCCGGAAACAACGCCGCTCCATCCCCAAAATAAACTGGTGGTTTGGCAAATCCCGGGCCAGCAGAATTAAATCCTCGATCACTTCGTTGCGCAGGCGATCCGGCAAATCGTCCATTTGATCGAAAAGCAATCGGAAACGGATCGAATCCCGATTCAGCAGCGCTTCGAAGCCCTCCTCGTTCAGCGAAGGCGCAAGCTCCTGAAACGCTGCAAAGGCCAACCCACGCAAACGGCTATCGGTGTACGTGCGGATGGTGGCGAAATCCTTCAGGTTCACGATCAGCGGCACCACGCGCGGTCCGGCCTGGTTAGCCGGCTGGGCGCTGAACCCCGCGATTCTTTCCAGCAGCGTGGATTTGCCAGAGCCCGGTTCGCCCAATATAACGGTGATGCCAGGTTGAAATTGCTGAACGCCGGCCCACAGGTCCGTGGCGGCGTGGCTGTCTTCGGAAGCCCGCTCCCAATTCTGAATCAAGGGCCGGGTTTCAATGGAGACCGCTTCCAGCGGCAGGTAATAGCGCTGATCTTTTAACGGATAGCGGGCCCTCACGGCATTGAGCGCTTCGCGCGCCGCATCCGCCGCAAACAGCCGCCCCTGTTTCAGACGAAGGAACAGGGCCGGTACCGCCCAGAATCTGCTGTCTTTCTGATACACGCTCAGGCGGGCTTCGCTAAGCGAACGATCCACCTCGCCGGAATCCAGCAGCCGCTTGTAAAATTCCGCCGCCAGGTTGTGGGCCAGCCCTACCGCCACCAAATCCTGCATGGCCAGGACCGCGGGCACCTCCACTTCTACCAGCTTGGGCGCCAGCCCCACCATGGGATGCGGCGCGCGGCGCTTGAGGGGAGCCAGGTCGTCCGGATCCTGCATGGCGGATTGGCAGGCCGACAGGTAGATCAACCGGGGCTTCCTGGCCAGGCCCTGGATCAAGGCCGCAATGGCCGTGTCCTCTGCCTGAGCGAAGACGCCGTGTTCATCTTCCAGGCACAAACTGGCCACTCCATCGCGATATAAGCCGTGCGACAGAATGTGCACAATATGGTTTTGTCCACTCAGCAAGGCCAAACTGTCCAGCGTGGTGTTGCCGGGCAGCATCTCGCATCCAGTGGCGGCCAGGGCCGCGCGCGCTTCGGACGTCAGCGGCGTACGGCCCGGCAGAATCGAGACGTGTAAATCGTCTACCTTCGAAACGGCCGCCACCAGGCTGGCCAGTTCCGGCCCTACGTCGATGGCTTGCAAGCCAGTTGGCAGCCCGGTGGGGTTAGAGACCGCAAACACCAGCCGGATGGGGCGTTCTTCGATGGGCGCTTGCGTCCCCTCCGGCAACTGGACAAAGCGCGAAAAGGGCATCCGCGAACTGGCTGCGAGCGGTGTACCGTTCCATGGAGTCAGCAAACGCTCCCAGGGATAGGCATGCAGTTCCTGGGCATCTGGACCGAAGCAAAGGCGCACGCGGAGTTGGGTGTCCGGATCGTCACCCATGGATGCCTCGGCCTTTTCGAAAGCTTTCTGTATGGGAGGGCTGAAAAGATATTGGCCCAGTTTTGACCCGTAAGCCGGGATATTCAAGTTGAGCGGAAGCAGTTCCGCGTCGTCCATGCGCAGCTCACCGCCGAAGAAGTAACTGTTATCGTCCAACTCTGCGTCCACGGCGTAACCCGACTGCTCATCGGAGCGGCCGTAAACCCGGATCAGCAGATCCCGCGACTTACTCATTGGGCGGCTTGCAACTTATCCAGGCGAAGTTTAATAGCGGGGTCGCCGAATAACATGTAGGCTTCGGCGTCGTTCTCCTGGGTCCAGGCGCTGGCAAGTTCCGTATCATCCACCGGAACCTTAAGTAACATTTTGGCTAGCAGCCCGTTCAAAATACCCGCGAAGTTGCTGTAGCGGTCGCGGAATCCGGTAAGGGCCAGCCCGATGGGGTCGCCAGCCAGAATGCTGCGCAAGGCATTGTCGAAAGCTTGAATCTGCGGTCCCGCGCCGGGGGGCTGAATGGAGGATGCCCAGGCGCGCTCCATATGGCCGAACACCGCCAGGGCCGGGCCTTGCGACGCGGAAAGCAGGGCCTTCGGGAGCGGGGCGAAGAAAGGCTTCGCCGCGATGGTGGCTGGTGGAGCGGGCGGTTTGAATGAGAACTTATCCCGCGCCGGCGTGCCCAATCCGTAACAGGCGAACACGAAGGCGATCAGGTTCCGCACGTTGGCGTCCTTCACATCGCTGGCCGCCAGGTACTGATCTGGCGTCATCGGGACCGGACTGAAGCCCAAGCCCTTCCACTCCGCGCACAGCAGCGCGCCTTGCGAGGTTTGCTGGCGTGGGTCGTCCATTTTCCAGCCCAGTCCGTGGCTGGCCGTAAATAGAAGAGCTGGCGGATTCTGACCGGCCGGCCGGGTCAGGTATTTCAGCAGCGCGGCCTTGGTGGCCTCCGCGGCCATGAGCTTACTGATTCCGAAGCCTGCATCCTGCGCCGGACCGGGTTCGTCATCCACCCCATCGGCCAAGGGCTTCACCAGTTGTGCGCAACTGAGATTGGTTGCGCCGTCGTTGATGTGCGACGTACCGAAAAACAGCGCTTCCTTTGCGTTCGTAGCGCCCGGCATGGTCTCATAATCGACCACGGCCTTCACATAACGCTGATAGTCGGCTACGGAATCCAGATGAATCCGGCCAACCGCATAGTTAATGCCTAGTAACTGTGTAAATTCAAACGGTATCTTGTCCGGATCGCCCACCACGAACAGGAAGAACGGCACCCGGTTGGGTTTAATATCGCCCGGGGCTACGTGCAGAGCCGCCAGCCAGGGCGCGAAATCCTCACCGTTGTAGACCAAGTGCTCCTTGATCTTGGCCGGATTGCCCACTTGTTGCGCGCGGAGCGCTAACAGCGGGGCGAGCGCCTTCACCACCTCGGGGTCTTCGTTCGCATGGAAAACCAATCCCCAGCCGGACTCGGCGATATTCCGGGGATTTATCCCAAAGGGTAATCCCAGAACCTTGGTTGTGAGCGATTCATGCACCAGGGCGGCCGTCTGGCCGAGTGCACCCATCGCGGCGTGGGCAGCGGGGGCGGCGGACGCGAGGGCCGCGGCGTCATCAATATTCATGGGAGGGATCAAGTATTCTCCCGTCAGCGGGTCCAGGCCGTTCAGAATAATATCGGGCATTCTGTGATCCTATAACGTTTTCATGTATTGAATCAGGGCTTTTTTCTGATCGTCTTTCAACTCCGCCCCAAACGTGTGGCCGTGGTCTTCAATGAAATCGGGGCATTGGTTCAGCGCCAGTAAATCCGGAATCATCTGCTTCAGATCGTTGTCGAACTGCCCTTCATTGCGCAGCGCCTTCACCAGCCGTACCAGCCTCTCGGGATTCTCCAGTAACTTCGCCAGTTGATCCAGCAGTCCCGGAACCTGAGTCAGCTTTCCAATGTTGATGTTTGCCAGCAGGTTCACCGGTGTGCCGGCGGGAATGCGCAACGCGATTGACCTGATCTTGAGAAACGTATCCTTTTCGATCAGCTTAATGCTGCCCTTGCCCAGCCGTTTCCGCGGCCACAGCAGCTTTTCCGCCGCGTCCTCGAAAGCCGCCATACGGCCAGTCACCGACGGATCGGAGTTATACAGCCCCAACATATTGTTATGCAGGAAGGGCGCGGTGGCCCAGGCGTTGATCAACGACGGTGTCCGGTAGTAACCGCCGTTTGCAATAATAAACGAAATCGGCTTAGTTGCATCAAACGGGTTCTCCAGAATCAACTTGCCCGGCGACGGAAGCGCCTTGAACGTCGCGGATGAGAAGTTCTGCCAGATATGCTCCTCAATCGGGTTAGTGCCCACGGCCCGCTGTGCATTGGTTCCCAAAGCCATGCGCTTATCGGGCGAGGCAATGGGATAGCGGGCATCGTCTGAAAGGAAATTCCTGTCCAGGAAGTCGGGCGTATTCACCAGCTTTACCCAATACGGCTTAGCCGCATCGGAGTGTTTGTCCAGCTTGTTTTGCTCCAGTTCGGCCGGCAGTTTGCTGGAATGGCACCGGGCGCAGTTTTCGGCAAATACCGTTTTGCCCATGTTCATCTGTTCCGGAGCCGCCTTCAGGTAATCCCCTCCGCCCGGCGAATCCTTCAGATAATACGGCTTTACGGCGTCCAGAAAGTTGGCTGCGTTCCCCATGCGGGCGGCGGTCAATTGCCAATCCACGCACTCTTTTTCGGCTTTCTTGATATCGAACGGATGCTGCTTGCGCTTGATGCCGATGAAGCTATCTTCCAGGCTGTAACGGTATTCCGGGCACGTTCCAATGTTGACGTACACGCGCAGCGCCGCCCCCGCCGCGCCGATGGAATCGGAACCATCTTTGAGGATGTGGGGTACAGCTTTCATGCTTCCATCGTTCATCTTTTCCATCTGTTTTGGCCGCGCCGACAGGATGTACAAGATGGAGTTGATGGCGTTCGGGTTGTTGATGAAATCGGTACTGATGCGGCTGGTATCCGACGTCCCGGCCTGCTGCGTGTGATACGTCCAATACAGATAGTTGTCGTCCTTCAGCCCGCCCAGGAACATCTGGCCCTCGCTGATGTATTGGTTGCCAAAGGCGGGCGCCAGGTTCTCCCACTTGGGGTTGGCCGGGTCGGCTGGCGGTTTGGAGGGGTTGAAGGCAATGTGGCAGATGCCGCAGCTTAAGCCAGCCAGGTA
>JBBQUE010000088.1:0-8717 GCA_038212805.1 Bryobacterales bacterium
TGCCGCAGCATTTCTTGCTTTTCAAACGAAAAGTCTAGATAATGAGCGTCGCTGAGCAGGAAGTACGCAAGCACGCCCAGCCCATACTGCTCGCCCGCGACGCTCGCCGCGGGCGGAGCGGCTCCGGTTCGCATCGCCTCAGCGCATTCGGGCTCAAAGAAGAAAGCCACGCCCGCGCGCGGCTCCGGACCGGATGGGACGTCTACTTGGCGGGACACGCCGAAGTCGATGATGCGGACCTCCCCGCCTTCCGAAATCAGAACGTTGCGTGGATGGATGTCGGAGTGGATCACGCCCCGGCGGTGGAGTTCCGCGTAAGCGTCCAGAATCACCGCGCAAAGCATGGCGAGTTCGCCCGCGCCGGCGCGCTCGCGGATCTTCCGCGCCGCGATCTGCGAGTCGTCGCCCTCAAACCACTCAATGGCTAGATAAGGCCGTCCGTCGTCGAGAGTTGCGCTGGCAACTAAGCCGGGCGCGGGTGCTCCGCCGGCGATCGTAAGGATGCCGGCTTCGCGAGCCAGCATCTTTGTCATGGCAGGGATAGCCATGGCGCGAGCGACCTTGAGCGCGACGCCCCGCCCGCCGGAGGTCCGCGCCAGATAAACTTCGGAATCTTCGAGCACCTGTATCACGCGCTCCACGGTATAACCGGCGAAGGGATCGCCGGGAGCAAAGGATGGGAGGATCTTATCCTCTTGTGTGCCGGGCTCGACCAGCAACCGGGCCAGCAGGCAGCTTTCGATCAACGGATACGCATCTTCCAATACTTGCGCGGCAGGCACCGCGATTTCGCGGCTGTAGGCCAGAATCGCGTCCACAATCCTGGTGGGCTGCCGGAACCGGCGGAGCAGCGCTGCCGCATTGGCGTCAATCACCTTGGAAGGCGTTCTTGACATCGGACGGGTGAGGGCAAAATCGCCATCCCCGCCCGCCACCTGCGTTTGGAGCTGTTGCGGCAGGTCGGCCAGCGCGACAATCTGAACGTCTTCAGGAAGAACTACGAGTCCTTGCATTTTAGTAATGCTCCTTTCCAACCGGAGTCCACGTATCTGTGTCCACGCCTTCCAGGCGCAAACGCTCCACGGCGAATTTCCACGGCTCCAACCCGGAAGCCTCATTTTGCTTACCTGCGAGTAATGCCACGGCCAGCCGGTTGGTCACCCATAGCCGCCAGCTTTGACGCGACAGCCAGACCGGGGCGTCCTTGTCTGATGGCGGATCGATTCCCCAGGAAACAAGCGGTGAACCTAGCTCGGCCGTGAAGGGCACCCCGTGGCTGGGGCATCCTGAAAGCTTCGCCAGGATTTCATGCGCGGCCTGCTCCACTTGTTCGAAGCTGGAAAAATAGGCGACGAACTTATCCGGACGCAGCATTCCGGCGAGGTCTTTTCCAACTTTGAAACCGTTGGCTCGGGTTGCGGTAAGAACGGGAATCATGGCGTCGAACGCCGGGCGCAGGGAGTCCGGATGTGGGCTTACATACAGCTTGTACGCGGTGGTGGCGGGCAGCGGCGCTTGACGGGACTGGAATGCGATCCAGCCGTCGTTATCGGGGTCCGGAGGTAGCGCCTGCCAGCACGCATCCAGCCTGCGCATGTTCTCGCCGCCCTGATCCAGGCCGAGGCATTGCCGCACGGCGCCCTCACCGGGAAACTTCCGCTTCCACGCGGGCGACATTGGAACGCGGCCATAGGAATACAACCTGCCCGATAGCGCGCCGGAGTCGTTGAACGGAAGCGACTGTCCATACTGCAGAGCTTGCCGCGACAACCGGGCGATTCCGGAAAGCTGGGTTTCGAGTGCGGGCGGTTCATCAATTCCGGCAGCGTTTTCGGCAACGATATCGTCAAGCGCCTCCGCGCCGTGCACCATCCGGCCGCCGGTTTCGATTTCAAATACGGCATCAAGCACCAGCTTCGCCATGGCCCGATTGGCTTCCTCCGGCTCACCGGAAAGGACGAACGGCGGCAGCGAGCCAGGCTCCTGAAGAGCGAAAAACAGCAGTGCGGTATCGCGGCAGGCTGACTTCACCGCGAGTTGCTCGCCTGCTTTGGGTCGCAAGATTCCGAAAAAATCGGGGTCGCGGCGCAGGTTGGCGAACAGATCCTGCTGCTCCGCTGAAAGGCGATTGAAGGCTACGAGTTCGTAGCCGGGATTGGCACGAAAGGTCCGATCCAGAATCGGTCTGATCTTCGCGGCCGGATGGGCCGTTGCTACTGCGATGCCTACTTTCATGAATCGGACCTCTCGTGTTTTGTCTACGGCGTCTACTTCTTCTTGTGGAGTTCGGCTTTGCGGGCGCGCAGTTCCTCCAACGCCTCGCCCATCTTCTTCTCAAGCATTTCGACGTCGGCCAGTGTTTGCGGTTTGAGCGTCTCACTCTCAATTACCGTTTGCTTTTCGGCAGCGGCAAGAGCCTGCTTCAACTGCTCTTTCAGATTGACCAGGGAAGGACCGCTGAATTGGGGAGTGGTCTGGATGATCGGCGTTGTATCGGTGATCAGCGATCCCGGGCAATGGACCACGGGGATGGAGCCGTTCTGACACTCGACTTGGTAAGTGAGGCCGCAACCCGAAAAATGGGCATGGGTGCAGTAAAAGTGGCATCCTGAATACCCGTAATAGGTGCATCCCCAGTGGCAGATGTACGTTGGGTAACACTGCAGATGTCCCGTGGCAGACGTGACATCGACCATCAGGTCTTTAACTTTGAAAGGCATTTCCGAACCTCCTTGAATGCGATCTTGAAATCGAGCTGGCCAACTCGTCTAAGTAGTGAGCGGAAATGTCAAATCGTTTCCGGGCAGGTGAAATCTCTTAAAAGGGGGCTTGTGAGGAGAGTTCCGACTCTAGAACGGTCCAGTGGGAGATGGAGAAGCAGTTCCGCGGTTGGCATGCCGATAGAACCCATGAAGAAGCAACGACAGCACCACACCGCAAGAAAAAGCCATCATTCCTGCGCCAACCAATCCGCCGAGAGCGTTTCGGATGAGGTCGGCATCATTGGAAACTGGCACCATATCGGGCGCAGCGGGTTTCGGCTGCCGATACGCGCTTGGCTGGGTAATGGGGCCTAAAATAGCAAACCCCCAAGCGTCCATTTCAGGGCGCTTGGGGGTGGAAGGTAAACGGGGTTGAGGATAGTTTAGGCTGGGGCGACTTGTTCTGCTTGCAGACCCTTGGGCCCGCGCTTTACGACGAACGTAACGCGAAGTCCTTCCTCCAAAGTGCGATATCCGCTGGCTTCGATAGCCGAGAAATGTACGAACACATCCTCGCCGTTTTCGCGAGCGATGAATCCAAATCCTTTAGCGGCGTTGAACCACTTTACTGTCCCTGTTTCTTTCATGGTGCTTCCTTTTTAACAATTTGCGTGTTCAGCAACTGGTGCTCAGCGGAATCGGGCGGTCGGTATAGCGATAGGGAGATCCGGTTTCGGAATACAATCGGCGCATCGATGGACGGCAGGCTCAATAGCTTGCTATAGAGTAGCACGGGATAGGCAAGTGCTGTTTGGCCATCGAACTGTTATGCTCAAAGGGCCGCAAGGAGGCAATATGGCAGGACGGGGCCGATCGACATCGCAGAAAAAACAGAAAGAAATTAAACGTTTGGAGAAGAGGCAGGATAAAGCTGTTCGCAAGGAAGTCCGCAAGGTCGAGCCCAGAGAAGAAGAAGAACTTCAACTTTTGACGGAGCCGCTGGTTTTCGACGACTACGGCGGGTTTGCTGTACCCGGCAAATAGTCCTGCGTCGGCGTCCTGAGAGGGGATTACGAAAGTCTTACAGTGACTTCGCCCATTCCCTGTTAGTGTGGGAATGCAAGCTCGCACTTCTTAAGGACGCCAATGAGCAACGAAATTACTACATTCCCCAAACCCCAGCGCATGAACTGGATAACCACCATTGTTTTTGGAATCTTCCACGTGGGCGCGGTGGCCGCGCTATTCATGTTCAGCTGGAAGGTTCTGGCGGTTTCGCTATTCCTTTACTGGATGTGTATAGGGCTTGGCATAAGCCTGGGTTACCACCGGTTGCATACCCACCGTTCGTTCAAAGTGCCGCTGGTGATGGAGTATTTCTTCGCGCTGTGCGGCGCTCTGACGCTCGAAGGCGGACCGATTTTTTGGGTGGCTACGCATCGTATCCATCATCAGAAATCAGATCAACCTGGCGATCCGCATTCTCCGCGGGACGGGGCCTGGTGGGCGCATGCCGGATGGATCATGTTTGGAGAAGCTAACCATGCCAATACGCGCATGATGGCCAAGTATGCTCCGGATTTGGCGAAGCACCGGTTTTATATCTGGCTCAACAACTACCACTGGATACCGCAGGTGGTACTCGGGCTGATTCTATTGGCCGTGGGTGGTTTGCCGATGATGCTGTGGGGCATCTGCCTGCGAGTTACGGTGGGCTTGCATGCTACCTGGCTGGTGAATTCGGCCACGCATATGTGGGGTTCGCGGCGGTTCAACACCCGCGACGATTCGCGCAACAACTGGTGGGTGGCTTTGATGACTTTCGGCGAAGGCTGGCATAACAACCACCACGCTCATCCCACTTCGGCCCGGCACGGATTGGCTTGGTACGAATTCGATCCTTCCTGGTTGACCCTGCGTCTGTTGCGCTCCCTTGGCGTAGCGAGCAATGTCCGGGTTGCGAAACTGAACAGCGTGATCGCGGAACGCGAAGCCGCCTAGGACCTGTTCCGGGATAGCCTCGACGCGCGAAGCACTTCCGCCACAGGCCCTTAGCTCCGCCCCACGTAGTTCGCCACTTCGATGTGTACTGAGCCCACAATCTCCTCCAGGATGCCGTGGATGTCTTCCTGGAGCGAACATTTGGCGATCACCACGCCAATTTCATAAGCCTTCTCTTCTTCCTGTGGCAGTCGCATGCGGCTGCCTAGCCCGTGCGTCTGGGAAAAATACTTTGTATTGGGGTGGGCGGGCACGCGGTCCAGGCCTTCCAGCCTGACCACCGTCCCCACACCCGGAGGCGTGATGACGCGCAGCCCGGCTTTGTGCGATACGCCAGCCCGGTAGTCGCACCGGTCGAAGACGTTGCGCCCCTGCACCACATCCAGCAGCATGTGATAAGGTCTCAAGGCTGGTTGAGATAACGGAATAAGGTGGGAATTGATATGCTCCCCGCCAAACCGTCCCCCGACTTCCAGAATCTTCGGCCCGTCCGCACCCACCATAAAATCCACATGGAACCCGCAGCAATCGATGCCCATCTCCCGTACCGCGGCGCGGGCCATTTCCACCAGGCGGTTCTGGGCTGCGGGGCTCAAGGTGGAGGGCGTGGTGTTTTCGTAAGGTAGAGGAATTCCCCGATCAATGCGTTTGTCGCAGATGGCAAAGACAATCACGTCGCCGTTCACTACCACGCCCGACACCGAATGCTCCGTCCCCACCAGAATTTCTTCCATCACGGCGACATCCAGGTAGTACGGATATTTTTCAGAATGAGCCGCATTATAAACCCGGAAGTCGCGGTAGGTTTGGACCGCGGTAGAAAGCTGATAGGCCCGGAACTGCCCACGTCCACCCGCGCTACCGGCCGGTTTCAGCAGGCACGGAAGGCCCACGGTTGCGAGGCCGGCGATGAAATCGGCTTCATTTCGCACGATGGCGAATCTTGGATTTGCTCCGGGGACGGCGGCCAGACGCTGGCGGCTTCTGGCTTTGTTTCGTACATTTGCCGCTGCTTCGGGCCGGGAGCCTGGAAGCTCTAACTTCGCGGCGATCCGGGCTGCTAACTCCACCACCCGTTCCGTCCACGCGATCACGCCCGCAACCTGCCTTCCCGTTGTGGCCAGGTAGTCCAAAATCACGCTTTCGGCGGCGGCGTGATTTCCCAGCGGCGTTTCAATTACGCTCGCCATACCGAACCGCTGCACCTTCGCTTTGGAACAGCAGGCCAGGATCGCATCATACCCGCCATCCTGTGCAGCGCCAAGAGCGAGCGCCATTTCCAGGGGCAACTCCCGGGTATCGAGATGCAGCAACGTAGTTCGTTCGGTCATTACGCGATCCCCTAGAGTATTTTATGAACTTGAATATGCGATGAATTAGTGGGCCGGACCTGAATTATAGTCCCAGCCGGGTCCGTCCGAAGTGCAGGCTGCGCTTGACGTTGTCGTCCTCCAAGCGTAATTGCATGGCCTTGCTCAGGCCAGTAATTCCAGGCAGGTCCATCTTTTGTTTGCGAACCATGGCCAGCGTGGCGGCCAGGCGGGAAGCCTTCTTATCCGGGAAGGTTACCCAGTATTTTTCGGTGAGAACGGGGATCTTCAGCGGGTCGCGGGTGATCATTTCGAGCGTGATTCGGGCGTCGGGCCGCGCTTGCCGGATGAGATCGACCACGGCGCGCATGTCCAGCATGCCGTCGCCCAGCGGCATCTCGGAAAGCAGGAAGCCTTCCGGGTATTCGTTCACGGCCATATCTTTCACGTGGGTGGCTACGGCGAACGGGGCCAGTTCGCGGATCACCTGCATTGGGTCGTCCAGCAGGGAGATGTTGTTGCCGGTGTCGATCAACGCGCCCAGGTACTCGCTGTTGTAGCTCTTGAGCAGTGCCAGCTGTTCTTCCAGCGTCCAATCCTTGTGATTCTCCAGCGCCATCCGTACGCGGTTGCGCTCCAGGACCGGAACCGCGCGTTCAATCGCGGCCTTCGATTCGGATACGAAGGCTTTCCACTCCTCCAAGCTGGAAAAAGTTTCATAGCGCCGGCCGGATAATGCACCAGCTCGAACCCGGTCCGCGCCCACGGCTTTCGCGGCCTGGATGGATTTTTCGAATCCGCCAATATCTCCCTTGGGAAGCGGCACCATCACTTCCACATACAGGCCGCTTTTTTCCGCCCGCGCGCGGAAACGCTTCAGATAATCCGGGTCTAACGAACTAAGCGGAGTTTGGACCCCGCCCGCCCCCAGGGCATCGCAATGTTCCAGGAATGCATAACTATCCTTCGGCCGCCAGACGGTGAGATAGCAGGTTGAGGCCACGCCCATACGGCAGCGGGGCGGAGTGGCGGCCAGGGTGCTGGCGGCCGCCGCGGTTGCGAAGAAGGTGCGTCTCGTCATGGTGGTGTGGTCGCGGTTGATGTGATCGAGGATATCTCGATTACTGTATCAAATAAGCACCGGCGACGACTTTATTTCCATACCACCAGAACCACGAAGGAGCCTTCCTTCACCTTGCGGGAGGGGCGTTTGGCCGGGACCGTCGCCGGAACCGTCTCGAATTCGGCCGCGGGCAAATAGATGTTCTTCGTTTTTGGATCAAAAGCCATAGTCTTGGCGCGGGGCTGCGTCGTGATGGTCCCAGCGTTCTCATATACGTCGGCGGATTTCTGTTGGAAAGCATTCCGCGTGCCGTCCCCGTTTGAGATAAAAACCAACCTGGCATCCGCGTCGAAGTGCGCGCCCAGTCCACGCCCGCGCCGATGGGGAAGTGGCGGCGGGTGTCGTTATCCAGTGTCACGTAGTCCCAACCTCCCGTTCCACCCATAGCAAGCCGTGGTGAAATTCAGAATTTCAGCGGCCACGCGAAACGGGCAGACCCTTGACCGTCACAGGCGCGCTACAACGCGATGCCAGCGGACACTTGATGGCTTATAAGCTACCCTCGAAAACCAGTCAAACTCGTAATGCTGACTCGAAAGGCACTTTGACCACGGGCTGCTAGGTAGCGTCCGGTTACGTTGTAACCAGTTTCAGCCTGTGCGGCGAACGCGCCGGCCAGCAGGACAGCGAATTAAAAACGCAAAAGTCTCATTTTCGAGGAAATCTCGTAGTCCGTTACAGTGCTTGGGTGTAGGTAATTCTGTGAAGTTTTGTATGTGCGATGCCGATAAGGGATGTTAAATTGAGATTGGGGCCCCGCGCGCCCCAAGTGCCGCAGAATGAGCAAGTTCAATAATCCTGTAACAACATTGGGCGCGGTTCGCCCGCCTTCCGGGTTAGTCCCGCCCCTAACGCAACTGTTCGCGCCTACGCCAGTTCTGGCTCCCGCGCAATTGGCGTTTGTTGCCCCGCCAGCGCCCCCGGAATCGCAGATGTCGAAAGTCGGTATCTATCTGTTCTTCGCGCTGCTGCTGGCCGGATATCTGAACGATTGGAGCATGCGGTTGATGGGCGGTAAGGCCTATTTATCCACCCTCACCGTGGTTCTGGTTCCGGTGGTTTGGCTGGCTAGCGGACAGGCGCTGAAAGGTTTGCGCGATAAGATTGGGATCTGGTGGATCGGCTTTCTGCTGCTGATGCTGATGGGCGTTCCTTTCAGCTACTGGAAATCGGGCAGCCTGTCGCTGATTTCAACCTATTCTTTCCGCTCCTTCATTCTGTATTTCTACATTGTTACGTTCGTGTCCACGGTAGCGCGCTGCCGGTCTCTGATGATGCTAAACGTGGTCTGCAGTGTCATCGTTCTTTTGACCTGCGCGACCTTTGGTTCCTCCGGTGGCGGGGGCGAGCGGTTTCAGATCGCCGATAGCATATTCTTCGCCAATTCAAACGAACTAGGGCTGCAATTGCTTCTGGGTATGACCTTTTTCCTATTCCTCTTCTATCTGGGGGGCGTGCTGCGCATCATCTTGGGACTGGCGGGTTTGCTGCTCAGTTTTAGCTACATGATCAAGACCGGATCGCGCGGCTGCCTGCTGTCTGCCATCCTCCTGTTCGTGACGGTGTTCGTTCTTTCGAAAA
>JBBQUE010000089.1:0-8644 GCA_038212805.1 Bryobacterales bacterium
TCCCTGGAAGAGCGCCCCATCAGGATGATCTTGCGGGCATAATCGCGTTCCGACAGCAGCCCTACCAGTTGCCCCCCTTGCATAACCGGGAGAGCCCCGATCTGCTTTTCGGCCATGAGTGCGACAGCATCGTAGACCGAATTATCCGGACTGACGGACCATAAGTTTCCATCTTTTCTGCGCAGCAGGGATTGGATTGGATCGTTCAGTGGCATAAGTTTGGCCCTCCCAGGCCAACTTGGGACTTGATTATATTCCTGTTAATACCGCATTTCAATGGAAATCGCACTTATTTCGCGATCAGGTACCGGTTGAACCAGGCCACCATCTCTCCCATATAGTCCGGCGGATTGATCGCGCCGGGAAAAGTGGGGCCGTGTCCCGCGCCTTCCACCCGAATGAATTTAACGGTCACGCCCGCCGCCTTGAGCGCCTTCTCAAAGTCTTCCGAAAGAGTGAAGGGAACGCTCTCGTCCTTATCGCCATGCATCAGCAGAAAGGGAGGGTCGTCTGACGAGATGTGCGATATGGGCGACGCTTCGACGTACGTTTTGTATTCCACGGAGTTCTTCACCGCGGGTCCGTCCCCGGCTGGAAGCCCCATGCCCAGAAAGGAGGCACCGTTCGATTTCAGGAAATTAGTCGGGGCGGCCCGCGCCATTACGCACTGCACCTTGGAGCTTTCGCGTTCCACCGGGTCGGGATCGTCAGGCTTGCCGTTGCCATCCAGAGTTCCCAGCATGCTCACCAGGTGGCCCCCCGACGATCCACCCGCCGCGCCAATCCGGTCGGGCCGGATCCCAAACGTGGCCGCGTTGTGCCGCACAAACCGGACCGCGCGCTGCACGTCTTCGACAGCCGCCGGATAGTGAAAGCGCGGGAGAGCGCGGTGATTCAACGTGAACACCGTGTAGCCGGCCGCCACCAGCGGCTTGGTGTATTGCAGTGACTGCTTGTTCGACTTCAATTCCCAGGAAGAGTAGGCCATGGGAGTAGTCCAGCCGCTTCCTGAAATCACGATGATGCCGTAGCCATTCGGGTTCGTAGGGCGATGCACATCCAACAAAAGCGCCGCGCCGGAGTACATGCCGTAGACGACATTGGATTGCACTTTCGATTGGACAGGGGAATCAGCCGCGAGAGCGCTGACCGCGAGCAGGATAGAAAGGGCGAAAGTTTTCATCTGGGGTACCGCGATTATAGTACGCGGGGAGCGGGGCAAGCGCGCCGTGGAGCCTGCCCCCGGAGTCTAGAACTGCAAGCGGAGGGTCATCTGGATAACCCGGGGCCCGCCGCTGCTGCTGTTGAGCACGGAAGTACGGCCTAGCTGTCCGAACTGGCCGCTGCTCATGTTGAAGTTGTTCGCCACTACACCGAAGTTAGTATGGTTCAACATGTTGAAGAAATCAGCCTGATACTGCAGGAAAATCCGTTCTCCGCGGATGGGGAACTTCTTCGAAATCGACGTATCCAGGTCGATGAATCCAGGTCCGTAATAGCCGTTGCGGGCTGAGGTGCCCACGCGGCCGGACGGAGCGCATCCGCTATTGACGCGTTGTGCCGAGGCGGTTGAATAGCCCGGGCAAATGGGATTGCCCGCCACTTTGCCGAAGAAAGCCGGAGCAAAGAAATTGTCCGGATTGCCGCGGTCGATCACGAGTTTGCCAGTTCCCACAACATCCGGCCGGTCGACGAACTGGTTATAGCCGCTGAAATCGACATTGAGATTGGAATAAACGGTAAACGGTTGGCCCGAGGTGAGATTGGTGATGCTCGAAAGCGACCAGCCTCCCAGGACCTGATTGACGATTCCCGGCGCGTTCGTCATGAACCTGCGGCCGTGGCCAAAGGGCAAATCATAAACGAACGAATTCACGAAACGGTGACGCTGGTCGTTGGCGCTGTTGGAGCGTTCCAGGTTCAACGCGGTGCGCGTGGCCGGATAGCCGTTATCGCCCGTGGAACCGAAAAACGCGGAGTTGTTGTCGATACCGTGGCTCCAGGTGTACGAGGTCTGCATGGTTAGATCCTTGGCGCGGATCTTGCCTGAAATCACCAGGCCGTGGAAGATCGAATTGCCTTGGAAGGTTCCGTAGCTGCCCGTCAGTGCACCCCATTGCGGGAACGGGAAGAACTGGCTGTTGGGAGCCTGGTTGCCGCGGAAGCCCGGGTCGGCGATCTGGACGCGGGGCTCATTGGCATCGATGAATACGCCCAGCTTGTGGCCAGCGGTCCCGATATAGCTCACGTCGATGGACGATCCCTTCGTGATCTCGCGCTGGATGCCAAAATTCCAGTTCTCCGCGTAGGCTGTGGGTGCGTGCGGGTCGTATCCGTTGAACGAAACCAAACCGTTCGCCGGAGCACCCGGAGCCTGGGTGGAACGGCCCACCAGGCGGATGTTCTGGTCGAAAGCCAATGCCCAGGGATAACCGGCGGCGGGTTGTGTCGTCCCGGCTCGCTGCGTGGTGGTGAGGACGAACGGCGCATTCAGCGATTGATTGACCGGAATGTTGTTGAATATCTCGTCGTAGCTGATGCGGAAGCCGCCGCGGATGACGGTCTTCTTATCGCCCATGAGCCCTTGGGCGAAATCCGGGGTGTAGGCGAATCCGAACACGGGCCCGAAATCCTTGTAGGCAGCGGTGCTTCCGGCGCTGTTGATCGCAAACGGCGCGGAGGTGGTACCGAACGCGGCGTATCCCAGCTTGGTGGGATCCAGCGTCAGCAGTTTGTTGCTGCCTAGCAGGATCGGACCCACGCCGTCGATGAAGTTGGTCCCCTTATTGCGCTTCTCCGAAGCCACGGAGGGAAGTTCATAGCGAAGGCCGATGTTCACGGTCAGATTGGGCCGCACCTTGATATCGTCCTGCACATAGAAGGCGTGCGGGTAACGGTAATAATGCGCCAGCGTATCGCCCGTCCGGATGCTGGAGTTCAGCAGGAGCGACTGGCCGTTGCAGGCCGCGCAGGTTCCCGCAAACGAGGCCCAGTCGGCGAACGCGATGGCACCGCGGGAGTTACCGTCAAGGAAACGGCGTGCCTCCTCCCGGCGCCCGTAGTAGCCGAATTTCAGAGTGTGGCGGCTGAAGCCAAAGGGCGCGCTCTTGGTGTTGTTCAAATACAGTTCGTAGGTGTTGGTAATTCGGCCCTGCGGAAAGTTGGTGGCCGAACCCAAGTTCGCGTACCCACCTGTGATGGTGATCCGCGGAATGCCGGAATCAATGGAATCGCCGCTCGATACCGCGCCTGGAATCGGGAGGATCGATGACGTATTGAAGCCTACGTCCTGCACCTTGAAATCCGTCTGATTACGGGAATACCCCAGCCGCAGTTCGGTGAGCAGAGACGCCGAAAACGTGTGTGTTTCGCTGATTGCCAGGTTCTGGCTGCCGGGCGCATTCGTGCTGGCGCCAGTGGTGGGCAGTGCGCCGCCTGAGAGGCTCTTGCCGCCGTAGTAAAGGTAGCGGCCGGTGAGCCGGTCCTTGTCCCCGAAGCTCTGATCGATCTTTACCAGGTACGTGTTGTCCTTGATGGTGTTCGGCGAATTGCCGACATAGTTCGTTTTGCCTTCAGGCTGGCTGGTGTCTGTCGGCAGCGGGAAGTACTTCAGGAAATTGCGGGCCAGCGGATCGCGCACGCCATCGCGTTGGGCTTGCGTGGGCACCACCGCGGTCTGAGCGGTGGGCGCGTTCTCCTGCAAGGCTTCCCAATTAAAGAAGAAAAAGGTTTTGTCCCTACGGATGGGACCGCCCACCGTTCCACCGTATTGATTGTGCCGCAGGATGTTCTTCTTGCCCTTGTTTTTATTGGTAAAGAAATCCGTGGCCTGCAAAGCATCGTTGCGGAAAAACTCAAACGCGCTGCCGTGGAACTGATTGCCGCCGCTCTTGGTAACCACGTTGACCTGGGCGCCGGACTGGCGTCCAAACTCGGCGGATGGGGCGCTGGTGGTGACGCTGAATTCCTGGACGGCATCCGCGATCCGGTAGCTGGAGGTGGGTCCGGCCACCTGGGGATCCAGAGCGTTAACCCCGTCGATCTGCCAGTTGGTGGATTGTGAACGGCTTCCGGCGGCGGCAAACCCGCCAGCCTGGGTTCCGGGCGCGCTGAAACTTACCCCCGGAGTAAGAATCGCGATGTCGTTAAAGCGGCGATTCGTGGTGGGCAGGTTGGCCACCATCTTGGAATCGAAGGCGGTTCCCGTGGATACCCTCTCCGTTTCCAGAATGCTGGCCGCGCCCGTGACTTCCACCGTTTCGCTGACTTGGCCAATCTCCAGCTTCAGGTCGACGGTTAAAATCTGGTCTACCAGCACGGGGACGTTTTTCGATGCGGTACGGCGGAAACCAGGGGATTCCACCACCAGCTCATAGGTGCTGGGGGGAATCTGCGGAAATTGGTAAAAGCCGGTGTCGTCTGAAGTGGTCTTCAGTACGGCGTCGGTTAATTGATTACGAAGAGTGACATTGGCCCTCGGCACTATTGCGCCGGAAGAATCACTCACGAAGCCACGGATGGCTCCCGTGGGCGCGGCAACAAGTTGCGTTAATGCCAAAACCAAAATACTGACGGAAAAGCGGACAGCTTTCATAAACCCCTCTAACTTTTCGAAGCATTCCCAAGCGGTGCTGGATTTGAGGCGCAGGACAACGGAGTACTCGCGCAGACCAGAGGGTTGGGCTGTTTATACGATGGTATCATCGGCGGCCCGATACACTGTTGTGATGGCATGGGACGTCGTGTATTTGGCGGACGGCAACACACTCTCGGTCGGATCTAATTCGGTGGGGATTACGCGCATCAACTTTCACGGCGCACCTTTGACTGATTGCGGCCAGCGGGACGGGGGCGACCCGCTGGTTGCCGAAGCGGCGCGACAATTGACAAGCTATTTTACTGGCGGCTTAGAAATGTTTACAGTTCCGCTTGATCTGCGCGGCACTCCATTCCAGCGCTTGGTGTGGCAGGCGCTCCGGGAGATTCCCTACGGTCGCACTATCAGCTACAAAGAGCTTGCGGCGCGGGTGGGGTCGCCGAACGGATTTAGAGCGGTCGGTGCCGCCAATGGTAGGAATCCGGTGCCGATTATTGTCCCCTGCCATCGAGTGATTGAGTCCGGCGGAGGACTGGGAGGGTTCGGAGGAGGCCTGGAACTCAAACAGCGTCTTCTGGATCTGGAATCAGGCGCGCTCCCGGCACTCTTCGACAGTATTTCCAAAACACTTACCGAGCCGCAACGGTGACAGATCGGTGGCCGGCAACGGGCTAATACCGGGTCCGTGGTGCGTTTGCCGCGGGTCCAATCAATGTGTGCCGCTGACGACGCAGCCCGGATAAACTTAAAACCGGCAGTTGGCGGGCGGCGGATCGGTCAACCTCTGTGCCCAGGAGTGATTGCACGGAAAGCAGTTGTCACCCCAAAAGATGATCTGCGCAGCAGTTGGAAGTTATTGACGCCTAACGCCGAATGGGGCGGGGAATGGCGGCTCAACTGCCGGATCTAGGATAAAATTTCTCGGAGGCCAGGCGCCGCTGCCTCCGCTACCGCCTTTCAGGAAGCACCCGCAACGTAGGACCGGGCCTGCAGCGCTTCCACCATGCTCTTGGCAGCTTTCTTCGCCACCCCCCGGAAGGCATCCACCCGCCAGCCAGGCATCGGGAGCACGCGCTTCAAATCAATCCCGGGTAGACCGGAAAGAGCGGGAGCCACGGTCGCCCGGCCTAAAGTCCAGACCTGGGCCAACGGCTCGCCAGCAACCCCCGGCCAGACAAAGCTTTGGTAGCTCTCGCGCAGCGCCTCCCGGTAGAATGCACCTCGAAACCGCCGCCCGCTACCGGATGCATAGATTCCCGCAACACACGCATCCTCAAGCCAGATACCCGCGCCCATCAGTACGTTCAGAATATCGCGCTTGTATTTCAGTCTCTCCGCGGGATCGGTTCCTCTATAGCGAGGCAGCCCGGCAATCACCAGGGCAATCTCGGAAAAGAGCATCCAAATAGGTGTTCCCGCGTTCGAAACGGGGAGAGAACTGCATGCCGTGGATTCTCCATAACCGGGGCAATAAAGTGACCGTACAAATCCGGCATTGTTCACTCTGATATTGCGATCGCCTGGCATCTCAACGGCATGACTTTCCGCCAGCAGCAAAATCCTGACCTGCTTCGGACGGTAAAGCGCGCGCCAATACTGCACTCTTTCCAGATACTCCGTGCTCTCGGCGGGCAGGCCCCCGGTCTGGGCCAGCACTTGAGCCCATTCCCGGCGGTTCAGATCCGGAGACAGATTCACCAGACGCCGGGCAGGCTCCACCGCATCCGCCCCTACCCGATAAGCATCTACCGCCGGAGGAAGCTTCGGAAAGTGGTAGCAGCGGTAACGCTTCCAAGATTCAGTCTGGCGCACCTCGCCAAAAGTGGCTTCCAACTCCAATCTGGTCATCGCCAGCGTGAGATGGGGTTGCTGTTTTTGGCGTACCCGCAACGCCAAAATCCCTTCCGGCGGCAAGGATTCCCAGGCATTCCGATCCAAATATAACCGGGGCCGGGAGTAGTGCACCACCGGGCGGCCATCCAGGATTAGCTTCGTCGGTCTGCAGCCCGGATCCGGACCGGCAGCCAAGGAGATGATTGAGGCGTCTTCTACTACTGACCCACGACGGGGAACTAGTCTCCAATTCTTGGACATCCATGCAAGTAGTGCGGAAGTTGTCCGGGAATTCTCACGCCACGGTAACATACTTATGTGCGTGGTCTGTTGGTTTTCCTGTGTATACCGTGGATACTCTCAGCGGACGAGAAATGGCTGGAGCTGCGGTCCGGCCAGTTTGAAGTCCTCACGACGGCCGGCGACAAGGCCGCCCGGACGCAGATGACGCAGTTGGAACAGTTCCGGCATGCCCTGGGAACATCGCTCGGCAAACCGGATCTGAAGCTGCTTTGGCCCCTGCGGATCTTGGTTTCCAGTCACTTCTCCCCGCGTGCCAAGCCTTCGTCCATCGCTCTCGCGCGCGACTCCTACATTCTGGCGGTAACGGAAACGGGTGGCCTCCCGCCAGATCGTTTACGGGAGCTTGCGCTCCTTCTGATCGCCCAGAATACCAACCGGCTGCCAGGAGAGATTGAGCGCGGGTTGGTGGATCTGTTCTCAACGCTGGAGGTCAGCGGTACTCATCTGGTCCTGGGTACACCGCCTGCGAACAGGTCCCGGGATTGGGCCCGGATGCACCTGCTGTCGGTAGACCCGGCCTACACCGGGCGTACCCGGGTGATGCTTTCGAATCTGGAACAGGGGGCGGAACTGGCCACGGCCTATCGAAACGCCTTCGAGAAAACCGAAGCGCAGGTTGAGAAACAGGTGGATGCCTATATGGCCGCCGGTCAATTCGGAACTGCCACAGTCTCGGCCCGGGCCATCAGCCCCAAGGACTTTCATGTAAATACCGCTGATGCAGACACCATCAAGCTGGCCCAGGCTGACCTGCTGCTGGCCACGGGCTCAGCCCAGGCTGAGGCAGCATACGCGGCGTTGCATGGCCCGGAGGCGGCTGAGGGTTTGGGGTTGGTGGCGCTGCGGGCGAATCGAAAAAACGAAGCCAAACAGTTGTTCGAGAGTGCCATGGCGTCGGGATCGAAGAGTCCGCGGCCGTGGCTCGAAGCGGCCACCCTGGAGCCGGACCCGGCCAAAGCAGCCAAACTGTTTGAAAAGGCAGGGGAACTGAATCCCCGCTGGGCTGAGCCGGCGTTTCGCTGGTCCACCCGGGAGACGGATTTTGACCGGCGATCAATTCTGCTGAAGAAGGCGGCGTCGCTCGAACCACGCAATGGCGAATACTGGCGGATTCTGGCCAGGAACGAAACCGACGCGAATCGGTTTATCGAAGCGCAAAAAGCCTGGGGAGGCGCGGAACGGGCCGCCGCAAATCGTGAAGAGCGCGAACAAATCCGACAGCTTCGCCTAAACCTTCAGGGTGAAAGAGCCGATCATGAAGCAGCGGAGCGGAAACGCAAGGCGGATGAAGAAGCAGCCGAACTGGAGCGATTGAAGAACGAAACCATGGCTTCGATTCACGAAGCGGAATCAGCAGCTAACCGGAACTTGAACCCGAACGGAGCCGTGCCCCCGAAGCCCGTGGATTGGTGGAATGCGCCGGAAGGCAGCGCCAAGGTGGAGGGAACGCTGCAACGCTTCGATTGTCTGGGCAGTCAGGCCAGGTTGGTGATCTTGACCAGCGAAAGCAAAACGGTCCAGTTGCTGGCGCGCGATCCCAGCCAGATGTCCATCACCGGCGTGGGCGAGATGACGCTTCCTTGCGGCCCGCAGAAGCCGCCGCGCAAGGTTCTGGTCACTTATTCCCCCAAGGCCGATAAGAAGATGGGAACGGCGGGGGAACCGGTTACCATCGAGTTCCGTTGAAAGAGCGGCTGAAGCGCTGGCTCTTCGGGTTGCTGGGAAAGGAACCCGAGGCCGTGGTGGTCTGTTTCGCGAGCGGTCCGCGCGCACTGGCGGATGCCATGTTCGCGCAGATTCAGGAGCTTACGCCAGGGCGGAAGCATTTCCTGATCCGGCCCGAGGAATTTCCAAGCCCGGGTTCGATTCGCAAATTTCTGCGCCCGTACCGCATCGGCCTGGCTCCGGTCC
>JBBQUE010000090.1:0-8625 GCA_038212805.1 Bryobacterales bacterium
GCCGCCTCCCAGTTGACTGGCAAACTGCAGCGATGCCGGGCTCACGGTCATGCTGGCGCCCTGGACAGTACCCACCGTAATGGAAAAGCTTGCCCCAGCCATGGCACCGCAGGCGTCGGTCACCGTCAGGCTGAAGGGAAACGTGCCTGCGGTGGTGGGCGTACCCATGATTATGAATGTCTGGGCCGGCTGCTGCAGCACCAGCCCGGGGGGCAGGCTGCCGCTTACCAGCCGGAAAACGGGGACGGGGGAAAACGGCGTGCTGCACCCGGGCGAGCCGGTAAGCACCTGGGAGTAAACTTGGCCGATCACGCCCGCGGGGAACGCAGTGGTTGTGATGGACAATCCCGGCGATTGCGCCAAAACGGTCAGCGTGAAATTCGCAGCCACGGTTGCGCCGGAGACCTGATCGCGAACAATTGCGCCGAAGGGAAACGAACCGGCGGCGGACGGCGTGCCCGAGAGCGTGCCGATACTTGAAAAAACCAAACCCGCCGGTGCCGCTCCATTGGATGTCCACGTATATTGACCGGATCCGCCCGCGGCTCTGAGCGTGGTTGAGTATCCCGTGCCTAGCGTGGCAACGGGCAAGATGGGGCCCGTGGCGATGGCCAGTGGTTGCGGGCCGGCGGTGGCCGATTGTGTGATGGTCACCGTTTGGCCGGCCACCATCAGGGTACCGGAGCGGGCTGGTCCGGGATTGGAGGCGACGGTGTACGTCAAGGCGCCGCTGCCTGTTCCCGATACTTGTTGCGGTACTATCCACGGGTCGCTGGCCGCGGCAGTCCACGTACAGCCCGCGCCAGCCGCGATATTCAGCGTGCCGGTGTTGGCCCCGGCGTCGAAATTTTGGCTGAGCGGCGAGACCGCGTAAGTACAAACCGGCCCGGGGGTCACTTGCAGAACGAACTGCGGGGTGTCCTGGATCTCGCCCACCCGGGCCACGGCGGACGTGTTGCCGGTCTTGTTTCCTAGGATCAGATCACAACTGGCGATGCCCTGGGCGTTGGTCAAGACGGTCCCGGTGGGCACATTGCAAGCCGCCGAAGGCTGCGTGGGATCAGGATTTGGCAGAATGCGAAGGCCGATGTTGGCGACCGGAGTGCCGGCCTGGAACCCGCTCTGCGCCGTAACCCGGACCACCACCGCGCCCGCCACCACGGTGCCCGCATTGCCGGTGACTGCCCGGTTGGTGGGCGGCGGGTTGAGCAGTTCCACCAAAGGAGGAGCGGCCAGGCTTCCGTTCGATTGCCGGGAGATGGAAGTGGTGACGAAGAAGTTGGCGGCACGGGAGCCCGCCGTGGCCAGCACCGTGGCCGGCATGTACGACATTCCCGGCGGAACGCTGGTAGCCAGGAACGTGGTTTGGGCGAACCCATTGGCATCGGTCGTGCTGGTGGTGGCCACCAAAGTTCCGGCCCCCTGGCTGATAGACCAGGCAACGGGCACGCCTGCCACCGGACGTCCCGCGGTATCCTGCGCCACTACCACCAGAGGCGCGGTCGAAAGAAATTGTTCCAAAACAATTTGTCCGTTACCGGAATAAACAGAAAGGGTTTGGGCAGGAAGCAGAGCCGCAAAAGCCGAAAGGAATAATATAAGGCGCACGAAACACTCCAGTGGTTCTTCTTAGTAAAGACGCGGGCGGAGCGCGGGCTATTTCTAAGCTAGCATGAGCGCTTACAATAAAGCTGATGATTCCAAAAGTCCGAAAAGCCGTGTTTCCCGCGGCGGGTCTGGGTACTCGATTTTTGCCGGCCACGAAAGCTCAGCCGAAAGAAATGCTGCCGCTGGTGGACAAGCCGCTAATCCAGTATGGCGTTGAGGAATGCATTCATTCGGGAATTCAAAACATTATTATTGTTACCGGCCGGGGCAAGAGTTCGATCGAGGATCATTTCGACGTCAGCTTCGAGTTGGAACACACGCTGGAGCAGAAGGGCAAGAAAGATCTGCTGTCGATTGTGCGCGAAATCTCCGA
Organism: Bryobacterales bacterium; assembly: GCA_038212805.1. Taxonomy (GTDB): domain Bacteria; phylum Acidobacteriota; class Terriglobia; order Bryobacterales; family Bryobacteraceae; genus JANXQZ01. The sequence goes on from JBBQUE010000090.1 coordinate 1,982, forward strand.
CATGATCGACGTATCGTATGTGCGGCAGAAGGAAGCTTTGGGATTGGGGCACGCGGTTCTTCGGGCGAAGGAACTGGTAGGGAACGAACCGTTTGCGGCGGTTTTATCGGACGACGTGATCCAGGCTGAGATCCCGGCCATCCGGCAGCTTTTGGATGTCTATGAGTTTTATGGCGCTTCCGTGGTGGCGCTGATGGAAGTAGAGGGCGACGCGATTTCGCAATATGGCGCAGTGGACGCCGAACCGGTAGCGCATAACGGCACCAAGGACCGGCTGTTCCGGATCCGCAACATGGTGGAAAAGCCCAAGCCGTCGGAAGCGCCTTCGAACCTGGCGATTATCGGGCGCTACGTGCTGACGCCCGAAATCTTCGGTTCCATCGAAGCCATTGAGCCGGGCCGCGGCGGCGAGATCCAGCTGACCGATGCCTTGAAGCATCTGCTGCGCAGCCGGCCGATTTATGGTTACCGTTTCGAAGGCAAGCGCTACGATGCGGGCGATAAGCTGGGGTTCCTGAAAGCCACGGTGGAATTTGCTCTTCAGCGCTTTGACCTGGGTAACGATTTCCGCGAGTATTTGAAGCAGCTGAAACTATGATCCCGGGCGGTGGCATGGAACTCCCGGTGAAGGCCGGGGAGGCCGCGGTACTGGCCGAGTTGATTTTTGAGCATACCGAAGAACGCGCGCTGAACGATGGGTTGCGCAGCCGCCTGGCGGGCCGGATCGCCGCGCTCGGTTTGGTTTCCATGCAGCCGTTTCCAGGCTCGCTGCAGCGCGACCCCATCCATCCCGCGACGTTCTATATGGCGGTGGAACCCGCGGCGGCCGCTCCGGTTTTGCTGCGCCTGGCCCTGGCTTCGTCGCCTTCGAGCGGCTTGTTCCCGAACGCTCAGCTGATCGGCCGCATGCGCACCGATTCAGGCCGCGAAGTGGTGGTGAATGCCATCCGGTTCGACCGCACGGATCGCGATCATATCCGGACCTTTGCCACCCAGGTTGACCGCGCTTTCCTGCCGCGCGCCGGAACAAATCTGCCGGGAATGATTGCCCGGGTCGGGGACGCGTCCGAGTTGTGGCATGCAACTGTCTGGGAAGCAGTTCGCTTGGGACGGCGCGCGGGATGGACCGCGACGCTCTCTGTTGACCCGGCCTACGATCCGGAAGGGGCGCTACTGGGACTCCCCGAGTTCACGTGCTTATCGATATGTCTGGGCGAGGTAACGGAGCGCGCGCTGGCTGCCTGTGAGCCGTTTTATGCCCTCATCCGTCCTTCCATGCAGTTTGAATTGGACCTCACCAGAACAACAACGGCAACGTCGCCGGAAGATGTAGCCGCGTGCCTGAGCCATTTCCGGGCGGCAAATAAGCCGGTGCATTTCGTGGCTCCGCATGGGGCCGACCGCGAATCGTTGCCGGCCTTGGTGGAGGCGGCCCGCGCCTGGAATGCGGTGGTGCGGCTGGACGGGCATGCGGATGGCAAGCTGGCCGGGGTGCGGATACAATACCGGGGTACGGGCGAAGTCCCCAAATCACTATGAACCTAAAGACGCAAGTTGCGAGCACGAAAAGCGGCTATCAACCTGTAGCCGCAAATGGTTGCGGGAAAAGCGGTTGTCACCCAAAAGGTGATCTCCGCAGCAGTTGGAAGTTATTGACGCCTAACGCCGAATGGGGCGGGGCTGCGGCTCAACTGCCGGATTTAGGATGAACCGCAGACAATTCCTCGCCAGCTCCGCCAGCGCCGTGGCTTTGGCGCACGCACAGCCGGCCGCCGCGCCCGTGCGCCTGGGTATCGACCTGTTCAGCATCCGGAGCTCGGGTTGGGGGCCGTTCGAATACCTGGATTATTGCGCGCGCCAGGGAGCGCGGGTAGTTCATTTTTCCGAGATCCGGTTCGTGGGCGGCCTGGAACCAGAGCACCTGAAGAAGGTAGGCGCGCATGCGGCCAAGCTGGGCATTCAGTGCGAGATCGGGATGCGGTCTATCTGCCCCACCTCCGCCATGTTCGACGCGAAACAGGGAACGGCCGAAGAGCAACTGGGGCGCATGATTACCGCCGCCGTGCAGATTGGCTCACCCATTGTGCGGGCCGTGCTGGGGAGCATGGAGGATCGCAAACCGCCCGGCATTGACGCCCATATCGCGAATACCGTCAAGGTGTTGCGGGAGGTGCGCCAGCGGGCGCTGGATAACGGCATCAAGATCGCCATCGAAAATCATGCGGGCGACATGCAGGCGCGTGAGCTGAAGACGCTGGTGGAAGAGGCGGGCAAGGATTTTGTTGGTGTTTGCCTGGATTCGGGCAACCCCTTGTGGACTTTGGAAGACCCGCACCTGACGCTGGAAACCCTGCATCCGTATGTTCTGACCAGCCACGTCCGGGACACTGCGGTGTGGAGTACTCCGGAGGGCGCGGCGGTCCGCTGGGTGCGCATGGGGCAGGGCAATGTGGGTATGGATAGCTATGTGCGGCGCTACCGGGAGCTATGTCCGGGCCGCGCGATTTCGCTTGAAATTATCGTGATGCAACGCGGCTTCGCGTACAAGAAGCCGGAGTTCTGGGAGCGTTACCGTTCATCCGCCGCATGGGAGTTTGAGCGCTTCCTCACGCTAGTCGAGAACGGTAAGCCACGGCCGAATCTGGAGCCGGTCCCGAAAGAGCTGGCGGCACAGCGCGAGCGTGAAGATCTGGAAGCGAGCATCGAATACACCAAGGGGCTGATTGCATGAGCCAGCAACACTTAGCGGGTAAGGTGGCGATCGTAACCGGCGCGAGCCGCGGCATCGGTCTGGCTATCGCGGAGACCTTCGTGCGCGAGGGCGCAACGGTGGTGATCTGCGGACGGAAACAAGACCGGCTGGATCCGGTCGCGGCTGAAATCAACGCCAGGTACCCAGCGGGGAAAGCAGTGCCCCGCGCCTGCCACGTAGGCAAGCTGGAAGATCTGCAAACGTTGGTGGAATCCACGGTGCGGGATTTCGGCAGGATTGATGTGCTGGTGAACAACGCGGCCACGAACATCGCGCAAGGCCCGGCTATTGAGATGGACGATGTACAATTCGACAAGATGGTGGAGGTGAACCTGAAAAGCACCTACCGCCTGGTGCGGCTGGTGGCACCCGGGATGTGCAGCCGGGGCGCGGGTTCCATCATCAACATAGCGTCCATTGCAGGTTTGCGGCCGCAGTTTCACGGGTTGCTATATAGCATGACCAAGGCGGCGTTGATTATGATGACGCAATCGTACGCCGTGGAGCTGGGTCCGAAAGGCGTGCGCGTGAACGCCATTGCGCCTGGTCTGATTCAGACCGTGCTGAGCGAATATTACTGGAAAGACGAGGATCGCCTAAAGCAGATTGTGGGGACGCAGCCGATCAAGCACCTGGGGCAGCCTCAGGAGATTGCGGAGGTGGCCCTGATGCTGGCGGCGGATGGGTCTTCGTACCTGACCGGGCAAACGATCGTGGTGGATGGCGGACGAACGCTTTCCTCGATGTAGTGGACAATAACGTAGGGCAAAATGCGGCTACTGTTTTCGATATTTATGCTTGCTTCCACAATTCATGCGGAATTGATCTCCGATGTCCGTTCCGCGATAGAGACTAACAATTTCGCCTTGGGCGATTCATTGATTGAGGGGTATCGCGCCCGTACCGGGGTGACGCCGGAAATGCTGGAGGCGCTTTCCTGGCTAGGCCGGGGCGCGCTGGCAAGGAAGAACCTGGATCAGGCTGAAGCCTATGCGGGACGAACCCAGAAGCTGGCCGTGGAGCAGATGAAGACTCATCCGTTGGCGCGCGATAAGAATCTGCAAATCGCGTTAGGCGCGGCGATTGAGGTGCAAGGGCAAGTACTGGCGGCGCGGGGCGAGCGGGGCGAGGCCTTGGGGTATCTGCGCAAGGAACTGGCGCTCTACCGCAACACCCCGCTGCGGGCGCGTATCCAGAAGAATATTCTGCTGCTGGATCTGGTGGGCAAACCGGCCCCGGCGCTGGATGAGCATGAGTATCTGGGTCCGAAGCCGGTGGCGCTTTCCGCTCTGAAAGGAAAGCCCGTGTTGTTGTTTTTCTGGGCGCACTGGTGCGGGGATTGCAAGCTGGAGCGGCGCGAATTGTCGCTAGTGAAGAAGCAGTTCGCGTCCCAAGGCCTGGCGCTGATTGGGCCCACGCAGCGCTATGGGTACGCGGCCAGCGGCGAGGATGCCACTCCGCAGGCCGAGTTGCAGTACATCGATGAGATCCGGAAGAAGTATTATCTGGATCTCAGCGATATGCCGGTGCCGTTGAGCGAAGAAAACTTTAAGAACTACGGGGCCAGCACTTCGCCTACGCTGGTTTTGATCGATAAGCACGGGATCGTGCGGATGTATCATCCGGGTTCGATGAGCGCGGAGGAGTTAGCGGCGGCGATCCGGCCGATTCTGTAGGGTTTACAGGCTAGAGGAAGAGGCCAGCCAACGCGGGCGACTGACTCGCGATACACTAGCGGAAAACCATGTGTAAACCCATGTGCAAAACTTTCCGCACCCTGATCCTCTGCCTGGCCTTCTCCCCAGCGGCCTGCGCGCAGCTCTCGCCCATCGCTACCTGGGCCGCGCATGCCTCGAACGAATACGCCGTGGTGCCCAACGTCACCTATCTGGTGGCCAACAACTACGAAGCCAAGCTGGACGTGTATAAGCGCCGCGACACCACCGCTCCTCAGCCCACGCTGATCTGGATCCACGGCGGAGGCTGGGTGGCCGGCACGAAAGAAGCCGCCCTCATGTCCCTCATGCCCTGGTTCGAAATGGGCTGGAACGTAGTGAACGTGGAATACCGTCTGGGCCGCGTCTCCCCCGCGCCCGCCGCCGTGGAGGATTGCCTCTGCGCCCTCCGCTGGGTGGCCGCCAACGCCAAACAGTACGGCTTCGATCTCACCAAACTGGTAATTTCCGGCGATTCCGCGGGCGGGCACCTGGCCCTGACCACCGGCATGATTCCTGAAAGCGCCGGGTTTGATCGCCAGTGCCCCGGCGTGCCCCTGCCCAAAGCCGCCGCCATCGTCAACTGGTACGGCATCACCGATGTCGTCGATCTGCTGGACGGCCCCAACCGCAAAAGCTACGCCGTGGCCTGGCTGGGCGCAATGCCAGACCGCAATCAGATCGCCAAAAGCATCTCGCCCATGCAGTTTATCCGGCCCGATCTGCCGCCCATCCTGACCATCCATGGCGACGCCGATCCCACGGTCCCCTACCAGCACGGAGTTCAGCTGGATGCAGCCCTGGGCAAAGCGGGCGTGCCGCACCAATTGCTCACCATCCCGGGTGGCAAGCACGGCAACTTCACCCCGGAAGAGCGTACGAAGGTGTTTGAAACCATCCGCGCGTTCCTCGCCAGGCAGCGCATCACGGTACCATAGGGAATCGCCACTCTTTACCAGCCGCTGGAACTCCCTCGGGTTTCAGCGCCGTCCGCCCCGCGGAAGCAGCAGTTTGGTGCTTTAACGGGGCTTCGGTTCGTGCTCGCCCTCTGGGTGGTGCTGCACCACATCATTGGCAGCGGCATGGTTCCCGCCGTCTGGTCCGACTGGCTGCCTACGGGGGGTGTCAACCTGCTACGCGGCGGCTACCTGGCCGTGGGCACCTTCTTCGTGCTCTCTGGCTTCGTTTTAGCGAACGGCTATTGCAACGTTTCCTGGACCGGCCCCACTCTGCGACGCTACGGCGTAAACCGCTTCGCCCGCGTCTATCCCATCTATCTGGTCAGCTTGATCGTGATGATCCCGCTGATGCTGCGCGCCGGGGTTTCGCTCAACGTGCCGTCGCATTTGCTGCTGTACCAAGGCTGGCTGCCCGGTATCGACCAGTGGAACACCCCCGCGTGGTCCCTATCCTGCGAAGTCTTCTTCTACCTGTGTTTCCCGCTGGCGGCCGTCTGCACGAAACGCATGGGTTGGGCCGCGTTGTTGACCACGGCCGCCGCTACCTGCTTCCTGCCGTCCTGGTTGAAATCGGCGGGCATGCCGCAGGTGTGGAAACCCATGATTTACCTGGCGGATTTCCTGATGGGCATGCTGGCCGCCCGCGCCTTCGATCTGTTGCCCGCCACCTTCCGCAACCGCGGACCCTGGCTCTATCTCCCCGGCCTGGCGTGCGGGATCGCGCTGGTGGCCTGCGGGCCCATGATCAACCGCCACCTGAGCTTGAATAACCTGCTGCGCCCAGTGAACGCCATCATCCTGATCGGGCTTGCCCTGGGCGGCGGAACCGTGGCGGCGCGGCTGGCCCAATCCCGCATGGTCCACCTGGGCCAAGCCAGCTACGCGCTCTATATCCTGCACGTCCCGCTGCTGTGGGGCTATCGCTTCCTGGCTCTCCCGCTCCACTGGATTCCGCTATCGCTACTGTATATTGCGCTGGCGATATGGGTAACTTCAAAAGCCTTCACGCGGATGGAAGAACCAGCGAATCGGTATGTTCGGCAACGGCTTTTGTAATAAATAGAGAATGCCATCGTCCTTAGGTGTGACAAACCGACAGGAGGTGGATTCTGCAACTCGCGATACGACAGGAAGTCCCTATCTCACACCAAGGTTCAAGCGGTCTCGAAGACGTCTTTGAAACCCATCACGGCATGGTGTTCCGAACCGCCTACCGGA
>JBBQUE010000091.1:0-8569 GCA_038212805.1 Bryobacterales bacterium
GGGCTGCCCGCGACGGCGCGCGAAGTAGTGAACTCGGTGTTCCTTTATTACTGCACCAAGGCCGGCCTTGACCTGGCGATCGTGAATGCGGAACGGCTGGAGCGCTTTGCTTCCATCCCGCCTGAAGAGCGCCGGCTGGCCGAGAACCTGTTGTTCAATACGCCCCCCACGGACAGGCCTGACATGCACGGCGTGCCGGAAGACTGGCGCCAGCAGACGCGCGAACAGAAAATCGCCGTGAACCAGCTGCATATCCAGGTGTTAAGCGATCACTTCCGGGGAGCCACGAAACGCGTCAAGAAGAAGGCCGCCGATCTGCCTTTGGATCAGCGCCTGTCGAACTACATCGTGGAAGGTACCAAGGACGGATTGGTCCCTGATCTGGATCTGAAGCGGGCGGAGGGTGCGCCGCCGCTGGATATCATCAACGGCCCGCTGATGACGGGCATGGCCGAAGTGGGCAGGTTGTTCAATAACAACGAGTTGATTGTGGCCGAAGTGCTGCAATCCGCCGAAGCCATGAAGGCCGGCGTGAACCATTTGGAACAGTTCATGGAGAAGGCCGACACCGCGGCGCGCGGCAAGATCGTGCTGGCCACGGTGAAGGGCGACGTCCACGATATCGGCAAGAACCTGGTGGAGATCATCCTTTCAAACAACGGCTACGACGTGGTCAACCTGGGCATTAAAGTACCGCCCGAGGATTTGATTAAAGCGTATAAGGAACACAAGCCCGACGTGATCGGGCTCTCCGGGCTGCTGGTGAAGAGCGCGCACCAGATGGTAACCACGGCGGGCGATTTGAAGGATCACGATATTGCCGTCCCGCTGCTGGTGGGCGGCGCAGCGCTTTCGGAGAAGTTCACCAGAACCAAGATCGCTCCCGCTTATGGCGCGCCTACGCTTTACGCCAAGGACGCCATGACCGGGCTGAATTTGATGAACCAGCTGATGGATCCGGCCACGCGGAATGCCATGCTGGCAACCCACACGTTCACCGAGCCGGCCGCTGAAACGCTGGTGGAAGCCGAGGCTCCGGTAGCGTCCGGTAGCGGGCGCAGTTCCAAGGTCCGGCCCAACATTCCGGTTCCGCCCGCGCCTTACCTGGACCGCCGGGTGCGCGACGTCCCGAATCTGCCGGAACTCTGGGGTTATATCAACCCCTACATGCTTTTCGGCCGGCATCTGGGCTTCAAGGGCAACTTCGAAAAGCTGCTGGCTGAGCGCGATGCGAAGGCTTTGAAGCTGTTCCATGAAGTGGAAGAAGTGAAAGTAGCCGTGGCGTCGTTCCTGAAAGTGAAGGCCGTGTGGCAATTTTTTGATGCGGAGCGCGACGGCAACGATATCCACCTGTTCGCGCCCGGGGCCGGTTCGCCGCTGCATACTTTCCGGTTTGGCCGCCAGCCGAAGATGGATGGGCTCTGCTTGAGCGATTACATCCTGGAGGCGGAGGAAGGCAAGCGCGATCATCTGGCATTGTTCGTGGTGACCGCGGGATCGGGCATCCGCGAGCATGCCGACGAAGCGAAGGCCGCCGGCGAATTCTTCAAGATGCACGCCCTGCAAGCCATCGCGCTCGAAACCGCCGAGGGCTGCGCCGAATGGCTGCATCGCCGGATCCGCGAGGATTGGGGCATCCCGGACTCCCCCACCATGTCCATGCAGGATCGATTCACCTCGCGCTACCAGGGCAAGCGCTATAGCTTTGGCTATCCGGCCTGCCCCAACCTGAACGACCAGCAGGGCATCTGGAAGCTGCTGCGGCCGGACGATATCGGCGTGCGCCTGACCGAGGAAATGATGATGGACCCCGAGGCCAGCGTGAGCGCCTTGGTCTTCCACCATCCGGATTGCGCTTACTTCACCGCTAGCGAAGTGGCCGAACCGGTGGGTGAACTGGTCTCGCAGTCCTAAACGTTTTGGCCGCGTTGGTCCATAAAACGAAGCCAAGCGTTTCTCAACGCGCGACTGGCGGATGCAGCGTCCAAAAGCTCTACAATCAAGTAAGAGTAGGCGTATGCAACGGACATTCCATATATTTCGATTGAACAAAGGCTGGGCAGTGCAGCGGGAAGGATTGAGCGCTCAAATCTTTCCAACCCAGCGGGAAGCGATCCTGGCTGCCAGACAAATGGTGAAGGCCGATATGATTGGCCAGATCGCAATTCATGGAAGAGAAGGGGAAATTAGAAAAGTTGAATTCTATGGGCTGCCGCGGGTCCTGACGCCTCCGGCGACTAGCCGGTCGGCCAAGCGGATCCTGCGAGCCGTTAGCAAACTGTCGCTCCAGCGGGCCCAGTCCGGTCCTTTGGCCCCTTGAGCATCCTGCCGAAAAGCAGGCATGTTTACATCAATTGTCCCTTCGACCAGGACTATCAGCCTCTGTTTAGCGCGATCGTTTTTGGCGTGTCCGATCTGGGATTCGTAGTTCGTTGCGCGCTGGAGAGCGATGACGCAGGGGAAATACGTTTGTCTAAGATTCAGGCCTTGATCGAGCAGTGCCGGTTCGGAATCCACGATCTTTCACGAGTTACATCGGACGCCACGACTGGTCTGCCGCGGTTTAATATGCCCCTCGAACTCGGTCTATTTCTTGGCTGCAAGCGATTTGGTCCACCGAAGCAGAATAGGAAGCACACGCTGATCCTGGACAGTGAGCCATTCCGCTACCAACAGTACATCTCAAATATCGCCGGTCAGGACATAAAGTGCCATTACGACAGACCCGAAGATGCGATCCAGCATGTGCGTGACTGGCTGCGAACGGCGTCAAACGACAAGAGTCTTCCCGGCGGCGGGGAGGTGGTCCGACATTACCGGCAGTTTCAGATTGATCTACCTGGGTTGTGCTCCGATTCAGCGCTGGAACCCCGCCAGTTGACTTTTTCCGATCTTCGCATGCTCGTTAACGCTTGGGTGAAAGCGATTCGATAGCGGGGCCGGTTACCGGACGGCTGATTCCTCAATTACCAATTCGCCCTTGTCGGCGTCGAGGGTGGCCATTACTCCCAGGGGCAGGGTGAGCTGATCGTTGGTGTGGCCGATGGTTAAGCCGGAGAGCACGGGGATGCGGAGATCGCCGAGCAGGTTGTCCACTACTTCGCCCAGGGTGAAGCCGGAGGTGTTGAACGACGGCTTGTAATCGTTGGGGCGGCAATCGGCGCATTCGCCGAAGATCAGTCCAGCGGCGCTGTCGAGTTTCCCCGACAGGCGGAGTTGGGTCAGCATGCGGTCGATACGGTAGGGCTCTTCGCCCACGTCTTCGATGAATACGATTTTGCCGCGGGTATCCATTTCGTAGGCGGTGCCCATGGTGGTGGAGATTAAGGTCAGGTTGCCGCCGATCAGTTGGCCGCGGGCTTTGCCGGGCCGGATGGTGCGCAGCATATGCTCAGGCCGCAGGGCGCTGGAATCGGGCGGGTTGGTAACAGAACCGATCGGCACTGTTTGGAACAATGCTTGGCGGAAATGTTTTTCGGTGTAATCGCCGAAGTGCGAGAGGACGACGGGGCCGTGGAAGGTTACCAGCCCGGTCCGCTGATGGATGGCCAGGTGCAGGGCCGTGATGTCGCTGTACCCCACGAAGATTTTCGGGTTGGCGCGGATCAGGTTGTAATCGATCAGGTTCAGCAACTGAGCCGACCCATAGCCGCCCCGCAGCGGGAACACGGCCTTCACCGCGGGATCCCGGAACGCGTCGTGCAGATCGTCCAGCCGCTCCCGCACGGTACCGCCAACGTATCCGAATTTGTGCTTCACGTTCTTGCCCCACTTGCCCTGCAGCTTGAAATACTTCAGCATGCGGTCCACTAACTGCAGGGTCTCGGGGTCGAACACGCCGGTGGAGGGCGTAATCAGACCCACGGTGTCGCCTTCGCGCAACGCCGCGGGCTTGATCAATGACGGGCCGGCCGCGGACACATTGAGTACGGCGAGTGGCGCGGCGGCGGCGGTGGCAAGCATGGTTCTTCGAGTCACTTGGGATATTTCGTATTGTAGCCCTTTGCATCCCACCACAGGATATGGTTCAACACGTCGGTGGGGACGTCGTCCGGATGATGCCAGTTGATGGCGGCCGATTGCTGAGCGGCCCACAGTTCCCTGCCACGGAGCGCTTTCAGCGGCTTGTTCATTTCGTCCAGCGCCACTTTAGGCATCAGGGTTTGGTACGCGGATAGATCCGCCTGGCCCGTGAATACGCTGTGCATGGCGCGCGCGCTGGCCAGAAAGCGGGTTTTGGCCGGGATCTCGAAGATATCTTGGATGGTCCGGACCATGCTGGTGTGGTTGTAATGCGTGGAATCCACCACGCCCCGCCGGATGTGCGGCCCGATGGCAAGCGCCACGGTGCGGTGCCCGTCCACGTGGTCCACGCCGTCCTGCGCGTCATCTTCCACCACCAGCAGCAGGCTCTTCGCCCAATACTTACTTTTTGAAACGGCCTCCACGATGCGGCCCAGGGCCAGATCGTCATCGGCCACCATGGCGCGCGGGGTGGGCGATCCGGGCCGCGTTCCGTTGGTGTGATCGCTGTTCAGCGTGATGACCATGAGATGCGGGAGCTTGCCGTTATTTTCGAATTCGGCCATTTCGCGCAGCAGTTCTTCCACGCGAATCTGATCCGGGATGTTGGTGGAATCGTTGGGATAGCGCACGTCCATATATTTCTGGAGCGCGGGGACGCCGCTGCGCGAGCCCACGGTAGCGGCCCAGGTACCGTCTTTATAGGCTTTCCAGTATCCGGCCCATACCAGTTCATCCTTCTCATTGATATCCACGGCGTTGCTCTTGGCCGGATCCCAGCGGGCCGGCAATGTGAACTCGCCATAGATGCGAACGCCCAGGGGCTTGGTAGCCGATTGCCAGAACATGCCCGCGGGGGAGACGGTCAGGGCGTCCGCCATGTTCCAGGCATAGCCGCGCGGAGAGGCGGCAAAGGCGCGCTCCACGTAATCGCTGACGAAGGCCTGCATTAACCATTGATGACCGTCGAAGCTGATGGCTCCGCCGGTGTGAAAATTGTCGAGGGTTACGTACTTTTCCGCCAGCGCATGATGATTGGGAGTAATGTCGCGCCCGTACATCACCAGCTTGGGATCTCCGTTGGCCTTGGGCAGATCGCCGAGGATCTGATCATAGGTGCGGTTTTCTTTTACGATGAAGAAGACGTGCTCAATTCCCAGAGATGAGAGGTTGGCCACGCCGCCGATGTCGGTGAACTTGGGGTTGTTCGCGGCGATGACTTCGCGGGTGCCAGCCGCCACCTGCGCGGCCGCGGGGGCGGGAATGCGCAACAACGATCCTTCGTACTGCCGCGAATTGAAATTGCCCGCGGGGCGCGCGGTGTTCCCGTTCCCTTTGATGTTCAGCACACGGAGCGAGCCATCGCTATCCACCACCAAGCCGGAGGGAAACCAGCCGGTGGGGATTGCGCCCTGCACGGCCCAGGGCTTGGTTTTGGCGGAGCGCTCTACCACGGCGATGGCGTTGTTTCCTCCGCAGGCCACATAGATCCGCTTGCCATCGGGCGAGAAGGCGACGCCGTTGGGCGTGCTGCCAATCGCGCTTTCGGGGTAGGACGGGATCTTCAGGTCCACGCGCTTCATGGTAGCCGCATCGAAAATAGACAGGGAATCTGAGTGGCTGTTCGTTATAACCAGGGTGCTCTGGTCGGGGCTCAAGGCAAGGGAGGATGGGGCGAGGCCAACCGCGAATTCTTTCACTTCGCTGGTCTTCATGTCGACCACGCTGACGGTGCCGGTGGTGGTGGCGCCGGTTACCGGATCTGTTACCACGGTGGCTCCGCTGGTGGGTCCGGTTTCGTCGCCCGCTTTGGGTACGCGCCCGCCGCGATTGGTGACGAAGACCTTGCCCAGTTTGTTCGAAAGCACCACCCCGAAAGGCGCCATGCCCAGCGGGATCTCGCGGAGGAGCTTGCGCGCATTGGTATCGATGACGGCCACCGAGTTGTTGCGGCTGAAGGCGACATAGGCCAGATCGCCACCGGGTGAGAAGGCGATGCCGCAGGGCAGCGGGTGCCCGGGGAGTTCGATGCGCTCCGACTTCTCAAACCCACCCTTATCCGATAGCAGGGCGATCAGCAGGCTGTCGGGACCGTTGGCGCGCGTCTCACTGGCCCACAGTTCGCGATCGCCGGGACGGAACGCAAGTCCGGTGTAGGACGTGGAGCGCGCCGGAATGTCCGCCACGGCTGCACCCGAGGCTCCGTCGACCAGTTGAACCATGCGGGTATTCAGCACGGCCAGACGGTGGCGTTTCGAATCGAACGCGAGTTCCACGGGACGGCCTTTGAAGAGTGTTTGTTCCCCCCACGGCTTCAGCAGTTGGTTGGTGGGCAGCAGGAAGAAGCCGTCGGGCTGCTTACCGATGGGGGCAGTGGTGGAGAGCACTGGGAACAGGCCCACTTTTTGGGCGGCCAACATGGCAAGCGCCGTTGCAACGATCGGAAGGAGTACTTTTTTACGCACGCTCTATTGTCCGGCGCTGGCCATGCTTCGGTCAAACAAATCGTGTTTCGTTTCGGTGACTTTGTTCAGGCAGCAGCGTTTGTATTTCAGGCCCGACTGGCAGGGGCAATAATCGTTGCGGCCGACTTTGGGAGCGAGCTTGGCCGGGGAATTGGCTTCGTTCCGCACATTTTCGGGGAGCGCGTTTTCGGGGAGCGCGTTTTCGAGTTGGTTCAATTCGCGTTTGATCCGCTGGATGCGGACGGAGAGGCGCTGCTCCTGGGCGAGGAGGCTGGTGAGGACTTTGCCTTCGACCAGGCGGCGGTAGGCGAAGGCGGCGAGTTCTGGTTCAGAGCTGAGGCCGGCGACCAGCGGTTGCAGTTCGGGATCGGTGGTGAGGAGGCGGACTTCGAGGGAAATCAGGCTGGCTTCGAAGACCGGGACCCGATCCATCCGCCAGGCGAGGCTGGCGAGTTCGTCCACCAGATGCCGCTGGTAGGGATCCTGGGGCTGGTATTCGAGTTGATAGCCGCGGAGGTGGGCCTGGTAGGCTATGGGATCCTCGCCTGGGAGGAGGGCTTTGTGGGAGGCGGCGGGTTTGCCTTCGGCCGTGACAGGGCCGGTGGAGCGTTGGGCGTTGGCACGGTTGGTGGAGAACTGGAGTGGCGATGCGATGGCCATGGGGTTGTTCCTTTTTTGCGAACGGGGCTTTCTACCTGGAGCGTATACCGGGATTCGGAAAAGGCAACAGGACGAGGCGAGGGGCTGTTGAGCCTAAGGAAGATAGAGTTTAATTTTGATGGGAACGGTGGCGGGCGCGGCAATGAAGTCTCGCCGGTCGCGGAGCGAAAAAAGGGCTCCCCAGCAAATTGCCGGGGAGCCCTGAAGTTGCATCGCTTACCGTTCGCGGATTAGAACCGGATCCGCAGATTAAACGTGATGCGCCGCGGACTGTTCACCTGCCCGCCGTTGTTCGGATTGTTGCTACCGAGAACTCCGAAGTTCGCCGAGTCGCTGATGTCCAGGGAAGGATCGCCCAGTATCACGTGGTTAAACACGTTCACGAACTGGAACGACAAGGTTGCGAACACCCGCTCCTGCAAGAGGCGGAAGTCCTTGGCCACGTTGGCATCCACATTCCAGTTGCTTAATCCGCGAATCTGGCCATTCGATCCACAACTGGTGTCGTAGCCGACGATGCAGGGCCGGAACTGGTTGAAGACCGCGTTTGGATTCGAGAACATGTTGATGTTGTTACCGCCGTTCGAGGCGTTGCTGTTGACGCCGGCGCCGGACGCGCTGTCCGGCACGTTAATGTTATAAACAGCCCTATTCCCACCAGTGTATTTCCCGGCGAGCACGGCTCCGTCTTGCGTGCCGCCGACTTGTGTTTCGCCGAAGGATTCGTTGCCGTTGAGCGTACCAACAGCCAGCGGCGCACCGCTGCGGGCCGCCAGAATGGTGGCGATCCGCCATCCGCCGAGCGCGTAACCCAGAATGCCCTTATTGTTCTTGAAGAACGGCTCCTGCCACAGGAAAGTCTGGGAATACAGGAACTTGTAGTCAAAGAACTGGGGACCGTACATTCCTCGACGGACGTTATACGGATCGAGGTTGGTGTACCCTCCCGTTGCCTGGGACTGGTTGCCGGTTCCGAGCGCGCGGCCCCAGGTGAAGTTGGAGGTAGTGGTGACGCCATGGAAATCCTTGGCGGTAAAGGTGGTGTAAGCAGCGTGGTAGTTACCTGAGCCGGAACTGTCGTCGGCGAAGATGCCCGACGCCTGGCCTCCGGGGACACCGGCACCCGTGCTGCTGGGAATGGTACGGCCCAGGGTCCATGAGGGAGTCTTGCCCAGAGCCGTCCACAATTGGAACACCTGCGTCTGCGAGATAAAGCTATTCATGTTCGCGTTCTTGACAACGGCGGCGGTACAGCTCCCGGCCGCCTTGCAGAAGGCCGAACCCGCACCGCCCAAAGCCGCTTCAAAGAAGGGCTGGGTGGACGGGGTGCCCCCGGCGGAGACCGCGCGGTAGGTTGCTGCGTAAGCGGAAGCAAAGCTCTGGCCATTCAGCGTCATCATGTATGGCACGGCGTTGAGGTC
>JBBQUE010000092.1:0-8567 GCA_038212805.1 Bryobacterales bacterium
AACACCTGCATTTTCAGGCTCTCACATGTGGAACAGGCCTTGGGCCTGTTTCTTCGCTTTCTTCACACCTACTCACCCAGCGGTTCATCTGGATTCCAGCTCCCGCAAAGCCTTCAGCGCACTGGGGTCGTTCGGTACCTGCACCAGCAGCCGCCGAATCACTTGCCGGGCCTTATCCAACTCACCCGTCTGCGCATAAATCCGGCCCAGGTTCATATACAACGTCTTATCGTTAGGGTCCTGCTCAATGCCGTATTGAAAGGCCGCGATCGCATCCCCAGGCTGTCCCATCTTCATGTACAGCACGCCCAGATTATTAATCGCCCCGGTATGATCTTTATGCGCCGCAATCGCCCGTTGGAACCACAGCCGCGCATCTTTAACGCGCTCCTGCTTCGCATACAGGACGCCCAGTTGATTGGCCGCATCTGAATCCTTGGGGTTCACTTCCAACGCTTTCACGAACATAGTTTCCGCCGCGCCAAACTGGTTCAAAGCCGCATGCGCTTCGCCCGCCCCCGCCAATGCCGGACCATACCCCGGCTTCATCTCCAACACGCGAATATAGCTTGTCAGCGAAGGCGCGGCCCGCCCCGCGTCCAGTTGAATGCGCGCGATGGCGTTCAGCGCCTTCCAGTTCGCGGGGTTGCGCTGCATCACTTCGTCCAGATACGGCAGCGCCTGTTCCGGAAGCCCCGCGTTATAAAACGCCGCGCCCAGCTTAAAATAATTTCGATGCGGCTCCAGATAATAACGTCCCGGGAACGGCAAGGCCGGCGGCACCATCACCGCCCGGTCAGCCCGCACTTGGGCCGCATCCGGCACCGCCGCGTACAACTTGCGCGCCCGGTTCTGGCCATCCAAAAGCAAAGCCAGCGGCAGCTCCAAACCCGTCCGGTATTCAAACAGGTACCGCCGGAACACCGCAAACTGCTCATCCGCTTCCCGTAGCACAAACAGCCCCTCAGCTTGCCGCGGACCCGGCAGCGGCACCGGCTCCAACAGCCATGTATCCGCCGTTGAGGGCATATTTTCCGCCCCCACCGCCCCCGCCGGATAATCCGCGCGGACATTCAAAGCCGTGCTCTCCAACTCAGCCGAGCCTTCCACCACCTCATACCGGAACCCCGGCCGCACGCCCGCAAACTTCTGCTTCACCCCCGAAGGCCACGTCACGTTCACCGTAACCGCCCCCGTCGAACCCACCCCGAAATGCAGCGCCTTCGTGTGCTGCGAAATGTATCCGCTGCCCGCCTTCACAAACTGTACGCGCCCGCCCACCTCCACGCGCGCCCCAATCGCGTCCCGATTCCCTTGCGTGCCCCGCAGCTTTAACACCACCACCGGTTTGCCCGCCCCGCAATCGTTCTGCAGCACGCGGATCTGGGGTGCCTGCCGGCTCTTCAGAATCACATCCAGGTGCCCATCCCCTTCCAGATCCAGCACCGCGAACGCCCGGCTATCATCCGCGAAATCCAACCCGCTCACACCGGAAAAATCGTAAAATCGCGAGCTGCCAATCGGCCGCTTATAGAACACATTCGGCTCGCGTCCGCACCACGAGTAATCTTCCCGAATCAGCTGATTAATCGAATTCCACCCGTTCTCATAATCCGGCGCGGCCTGTGCGGTCCCTGGCGATTTCGCCACCACCTGACGCCAAAAAAAACTCCCCAGGTCATGCGTCGATTTCGGATGCGACAGCATCCCCGCGGTCCCAAAAATCTCCGGCGCACCATCATTATCAAAGTCGAACGCATCCGCGCTCCAGCCCCAGCGCCCCATCTCCACGCCCTCGCGCGCACCGGTCTCCTCAAACGTGCCATCCCCGCGATTGCGATACAGCGAATTGCCTTTCGTATGCCGCCGGTACTCCTCCGGCAATAGCTTCGATGGCCCAAACGCCGGGTCCCGCACAATGCGTTGCCCCGCCGCGCTCCACATATTCGAAACGTATAGATCCGGCCGCCCGTCGCCATCGTAATCCAGCCAGGTCGCGCTCATGCCCGGCCCCAGATCTTCCACGCCCGCCGCGGCCGCCTCATCGTGGAACTTCCCCGCATGGTTGCGATACAGATTATTGCGTCCGAAATCGTTGGCCACATACAGGCTGGGGTAACCGTCCCCGGTCAGATCGCACCACGCCGGCGCAAAGCTGTACCGGTTGTTATTGTGGTTCAACCCCACCGCCTCGGTCACGTCCTCAAACACCAGCCCGCCGTCCGCCGCCACGTTCCGGAACAGGAAATTCGGCGGACCATTCTGCGCATCGTGATAGGGAACCGGATACCGGTACTGGTCCTCGCTCTGAAAATACACATAGCAGCACAGATACAGATCCACGCGTCCATCGCGATCATAATCCGCGGCCGCCATCCCGGTGAACGATCCCTGCGGCGGAGTCCGGAAACGAAAAACGTCCGGCGTGTTCACAAACCGCCCGTGCCCATCGTTCTTGAAATACAGCGGCCCGTTGCCGCGCAACACCACCAGATCCTGCACGCCTACATTGCGGAAATCCACGAACAGCGCGCAGCCGGTATCGTCCAACACGCCCACGCCCGCCGCTTCCGTGATGTCATCCATCTGCCCGCCCGCCCGGATCTTATACAGCCGGTTCGGCAGCCCGCCACCTTGGCACACGTAGATCTCATCCACGCCGTCGCCATCAATGTCGCCCACCGCAATCCCATTGCTGCTGTAGACATCAATCCCGGCCGCCACATCCAGCCGTGCCCGCCACCACGTGTTGCCCTTCGAAAGCTGATCCCGGAACGATGCCGTACCACCCAGGCAGTGCGCCGTCACGTCATGGAAAAATGGCTTCGCTGCCCGGGTGACGGTTTCCTCCACGGGGGCAAACTCGCGCAGTTTCCCCTCCCGCCAAAGCATTTTCCAAAGCCCCACGCGGTATTCATTCGCACCCGCAATCTCAAACCGTACCTGATCATCCGGAAGCGCGAAAAAATTCGCGGAACGCACCGCGCCCAGGCTGGCGATCCAACGCTCTAAGCCATCTTCAAATGTAAAAGGGGATTTACCGAACTCGGCTTGGGCCACGCCCTCGGCTACAGTGCGATAACGCGCAGGCAAAGGGGAAGCGCCATGAAACTCCGGTGCCAGGGGAAGGTTGCCATTGCGCAACATCTGGCCCAAAGTCTGCTCCACCACGCGCGCGATTTTTTCGCACTCGAAGTCGTCAGATTCTTCCTGGATGCGAAACGAAGCCTTGGGGGAGGTGGACGTCGCGGGCGTAGCGTTCACGGGAAGAGAAGCAGCTACGGCCAACGCCGCAAGAAACTCGCGGCGGTTCATGACTCTAGTTTACCCGATGCGCCGTCAGCTTTTCCACATATTTGGCAATCATATCCACCTCCAAATTGACGCGCTCACCCGCCCGCCGCATCCGCAGACTGGTCTGTTCATACGTGTGCGGAATAATCGCCACTCCCAGCACCCCGCCCTCCAACCCGGCAATCGTCAGACTAATGCCGTCGATGGTAACGGACCCCTTCAGGATCATGTACCGGTCCAGCTCCGCGGGCACGCCGATCCGCAGCCACCAGTTGCCGTCCGCCAGTTCGTCCGCGCCCAGAAACGCGCCCGTGCCATCCACGTGCCCCTGCACCATGTGGCCGCTCAACCGGTCGCCCACCGCCAGCGGACGCTCCAGATTCACCACCGAACCCGCCCGCAGATCCCCCAGATTCGTACACTCCAAAGTCTCGGGCGACAAGTCCGCCACAAAGCCATCCGGATCCAACTGCACCGCCGTGAGACAAACCCCGTTCACCGCAATGCTCGATCCCACAAAAGCATCCGCCAAAACCCGCGCGCAATGAATCCTCATCCGCGCCCCAGGCTCCGCAATCACCCCGGTCTCTTCCACGATGCCTGTAAACATAATCGTCTTATCCGCGGCCATCCGCGTGCATCCGCGGCCAAATCACGCCAACACGTACCCTTCCACCGCAAACTCATCCGGCGGAATCGTATGCAGCTTCACGCGGTGAAAGCGAATCGCGTCCCGCCTGCGCTGGCGGCCCACGCCTCCCACCACCGGCAGGCTCAACGTGCCCCCCAAAATCTTCGGCGCGTAATAGAAAAAAATCTTATCCACCACGCCTGCCTCCAGCGCCGCCCAATTTACCTTGCTCCCCGATTCAATCATCAGTGACCGGTATTCCAGCGCCGCCAAATGCATCACCACTTTCTTCAAATCCGTACGCCCATCCGCTCCATCGCACAACAGAACCGGCACCCCGCGCTCTTCTAAAGCCTTGCGCCGCGCCGCCGAACTGGCCGACGTAGCCACCACCAGCAGATCGCCCCGCGCGCTCTCCACAATCTTCGACGTCAACGGAATCCGCAAAGTGGAATCCAGCACAATGCGCAACAACGGCCGGCTCCGCTCCCTGCCTGTCCGGTCCGTCAGCAGCGGGTCGTCCGCCAGCACCGTGCCAATCCCCGTCAGAATGCTATCCGAATGATGCCGCAAACCCTGCACATGCATACGCGCCGTCTCGCTGGTGATCCACCCGGAATTATCCCCCGGCGCGGAAATCTTCCCATCCAGCGTCACCGCGGCCTTCAACGTCACCAGCGGACGCCCCACCCGCATACTGTGCAGAAACGCCTCGTTCAGGTCCGTGGCCTCGCCCGCGTACTCCTCCGCCAGATCCACCGCGATTCCCGCCGCCCGCAGCCGCTCAAACCCCTGCCCGCCCACCAGCGGATTCGGATCCTCCATAATGGCCACCACGCGCGCCACGCCCGCCGCAATCAGCGCATCCGCGCAAGGCGCCGTGCGCCCCTGATGCGAACACGGCTCCAGGGTTACATAAGCGGTCGCCCCACGGGCCCGTTCCCCTGCCTGCTCCAGCGCCACCGCCTCGGCATGTTTCTTCTCCGCGTAGACATGGAAACCGCGCCCCACAATCTCGCCCTCGCGCACAATCACCGCGCCCACCGCCGGGTTCGGGCTCGTCCGTCCCAAGCTCTGCGACGCCAGCGAAACTGCCTCGTCCATGTACTGGCTTCTCATGCAAAAAGTGAATCGACAAACGCCCGCGGCTCAAAAGGAATCAGATCGCCCACCTGTTCGCCAATCCCGATATACCGGATCGGCAGATTCAGTTCGCGCGCAATCGCAATCACGATCCCGCCCTTCGCCGTGCCATCCAGCTTCGTCAAAACAATCCCCGTAACGCCTGCCGTTTCCGTAAACTTGCGCGCCTGCTCCAACCCGTTCTGTCCGGTCGTCGCATCCAAAACCAGCAGCACCTCATGCGGCCCGTCCGGCACCACTTTCACCGTGGTCCGCTTCATCTTCTCCAGCTCCGCCATCAGGTTTTCCTTGTTGTGCAGGCGCCCCGCGGTGTCCACAATCACGTAATCCACCTTGCGCGCCTTGGCCGCGTGCAGTGCGTCAAATACCACCGCGCTCGGGTCCGCCCCGGTCTTCTGCCGGATCACATCCGTCCCCGTCCGCTGCCCCCAGATCTCCAGTTGCTCAATCGCCGCGGCCCGGAAAGTATCGGCGGCGCATAGCAGAACGCTATGGCCTTCCTGTTTGAAACGGCTGGCCAGCTTCCCGATGCTGGTCGTCTTGCCAGACCCGTTCACCCCCACCACCATCACCACCGCCGGAGGTTGCAACACGCGCGCCATGGGCCGTTCGGACGCCTCCAGAATCTCCAGCATATGCGCGCGGATCAGGCCCTTAATTTCGGTGGAATCACCCAACAGCTTACGGTCCACGCGCTGTCGAATGCTCTCCAAAATCTCACTCGTCGTCTTGACGCCCACATCCGCCGTGATCAGCGTGTACTCCAGCTCCTCCAGCAGATCGGCATTAATCTCGCGCTTGCCGCCAATCACGTCCTCCAGCCGGTCCACCAGACCGCTACGCGTCTTTTCAATGCCGGCTTTGAGACGTTCAAGGAGGTTCGGCTCCGGGGGCGCGGCGCCAAAGAGAGTCTGGATCATGAGGATTATCCTTATTGTACCGAAGGCAGTGCGAAACCCTGGTTCGTTCGCGAAGTCCGGGAATGGCTGAAGGGTAGCCTGTCGCTTCATGTTTCACATTGGATGGAGAAAACCTCTGCGTTCTCAAGGACTGCCATGTGGAACAGGCCATTGGCCTGTTTTGGACCGTCTGATAAGCTGCCGCGGTTTGTCGCGCTGCGCTCTGAGCATCTCCCAAGGTTTCATCACTTTCATCGAAGCCTTTCCCTCGGATCAGCGCCAGGCGTCCCACCCGGCCCCAAGCCCCACCTGCGCTAAAATAGGCGTATCCGTGGAGCTCATCGGCCGGTATCAGATCCTCGAAGAGGTAGGACGCGGCGCAATGGGCGTGGTCTACCGCTCGCAAGATCCCACCATCGGCCGCATCATCGCCATCAAAACCATCCGCCTCACCGATCTCACCGATCCCGGCGAGCGCCTCCGCCTCCGCGACCGCCTCTTCCGCGAAGCCCAATCCGCCGGTATCCTCTCCCACCCCAACATCGTCACCATCTACGACATCGCTGAGGAAAACGGTAAGGCCTGCATCTTCATGGAGTTCGTCAACGGCCCTTCGCTCGAAAAAATCCTCGCCGGCCCGAACCCTCCCGATAAGCTCGGCTTTCTCCAGATCTTCCACCAGACCGCCACCGCGCTCGATTACGCCCACCGCAAAGGCATCGCCCATCGCGACATCAAACCCGCCAACATCATGATCCATGAGGACGGCCAGGTGAAGATCACCGATTTCGGCGTCGCCAAAATCATCTCCCAGCAGATGACCCACGGCGGAGGCATGATGGGCACCCCCAACTACATGTCGCCCGAACAAGTCCAGGGCACCGCCGTCGATGGCCGCACGGATCAGTTTGGGCTCGCCGTAATCGCCTACGAAATGGTCACCGGCGAGAAGCCCTTCTTCGGCGATTCCCTCGCCACCCTGCTCTATAAAATCGTGCGCGAACAACCCATCGAACCGCGCCGCTTCAACCCCACCGTCAGCCCCCGTATGGAATCCGTCTTGCGCAAGGCACTCGAAAAAGCCCCCGCTGACCGCTACGCCACCTGTTCAGATTTCGTCAACGCTCTCACCGATGCCTGCAACGCCTCCCCCGGCTGGGTCATGCTGAAGCACGGGGCCAGCCAAAGCATGCCCACGCTGGTGGACCGCGAAATGCTGCCTGCTGTCCCGGTAATTGCTCCGCCTGCGCCACAGGTCCTGCCACCGCTACCGTCCCGGGAACTACGCCTGCCCCCCACCCCCCTCAATCCCGTCTTCCGGACCTTGGCCTGGGTCCTGGCCGGCATGGCGTTGACAGCTTTGGTCCTGTTGGGTATCCGCCAATTCGCCACCAAGGCTCCGCCTGAAGTAACCGGAACCACCCGTGTCATCGCCGCCCGTATTATCAAGGTTGAACCAACGCCGCCCGCGCCCGCCCCGCCCGTGCGCGAAAAGCCCAGCCCCATGACCGGTTCCACCCCCATAGCCTCTCCGCCGCAGACCGCAACTGCAAAACCGCTCGAAAAGCCAACCGCCGCGGAGCGCCCGGTGCAATTATTAACCGATCCCCCCGGGGCCCTCATCACCGTCGATGGCGATAGCGCGCGCACCTGCAAAGCGCCCTGCATCCTGAATCTGCCCACCGGCCGCCACACGCTGACTACCGAACTGGCGGGCTTCCGGCCTTATCCAAGAATCGTGAATATCCCGGCCGATGCCGACATTTTCCTGAAGCTCGCCGCCAGCGCCGGGTCGCTCAGCATCACCTCCAATCCCCCAGGCGCTACCATTCAGATTAATGGGGAATCCCGTCCGCAGAAGACGCCCGCTACTTTGGTACTTGCTCCCGGCGAATACAAGGTCAAACTCGTCCGCGACGGCATCCCAATCGAATTTCCAGTTCAGATTAAAGACGGCGAATTTCACACAAGGAACGTAAACTTCCAATGAAGATGACACGCAGAGATGTATTTTCCCTGGCCGCCAGCGCCGCCTGGTTGTCCCAGGTGTCGGGCCGCCATGCCCTGGCCGCCGACGCGAAGCCGGGCCTCATGGTCAACTCCGTCCGCCCCGCCGATTATGAAATGACGCTCGCCGGGTTCCGTGACTGGATCACCCCCATGGAGCACTTCTTCGTCCGCACTCACGATTACACCCCCTCCGTCCAGATCAACGATTGGAGCCTCAAGATCGAAGGCCTCGTCGGCACGCCCGCGACATTGACACTCGACGATCTCAAAAAGCTCCCGCGCGTCAGCTACGTCGCGGTGCTCGAATGCGCCGGCAACGGCCGTGCTTTCTACGAACCCCACATCCCCGGCATGCAATGGAAATATGGCGGCGTCGGCAACGCCCGCTGGTCTGGAGTCCGTCTCGCGGACGTGCTCAAGAACGCCGGTATCAAGGATTCCGCCAAGGAAATCCTGTTCGATGGCGAAGATGTCCCGGTCGGAAAGATGCCCAAATTCCAGCGCACCGTGCCCGTCGCCAAGGCGCTCCATCCCGATACCATGCTGGCCTTTGAAATGAACGGCCAACCCATCACCATGGATCACGGCTT
>JBBQUE010000093.1:0-8497 GCA_038212805.1 Bryobacterales bacterium
CGTACATGGCGGGGTAATAATCCTGGCATCCAGTGGGCACGCGAATGATCTGGGCCTCTACGTTCTGGGAAATTTCGCGAATCTTTTCAGTGGTGTACCGGCTTTGATTCAGGCGGTTCAGGGCGCTGGCAATCGCAATGATCAACGCCGACGAGCCCGAAATACCAGCCCCAGCCGGCGCCTCGGAGTTGGTGTGCATCGAAAGGCCCGACGGCGCGCCGAAAAATCGCAAAACGTGCGCCAGCAAAGGCAGCTTCGGCTTGGCAGTCCGGCGCAGGTCAGCCAGGCTCGGGAACGCTTCGCCCAGCTTCAGATCTTTCGAACAGAGCTCAATATGGTCAGCCGGGTGCGTTTCCAGGGAGCAGGTGGTATAGCGGTCCACGGCAAAATTGACGGTAACTGCACCCGGATGGTTCAGATAGAGCGGCCAGATATCGAGAGTGCCGCCCGCCAGATCTATCCGGCAGGGAGCCTTGGAAACAATGCGCATGCTGAAACACTTACTATAGCGCCCGGGCCGGCGGCTGCTTGCTACATTGAAAGAGCAATAGTTCTAGTATCAGCGGCACCCCCATGAACCTCTGGCTAAGCTCGGCCCTGCAGTTTTCGGTAGTCACCTTTACGTCCATTTTCTTTTTGGTGGATCCGTTTGCCGCCATTCCGGCGTTTTTGGTTATGACGGCCGACGAAACGCGCTGCGACCGCCGCCGCCTGGCCCGGCGTGCCGCCATCACCTGTTTCCTGGTACTGAGTTCCTTTGCGCTGGCGGGCAGCCTGATCTTTCGGGCATTCGGGATTACCATGCCGGCATTCCGGATAGCCGGCGGATTGATTTTACTGCTCATCGGCCTTGAAATGCTCCAGGCCAAGCGGTCCCAGACCCAGGAATCGCCAGCCGAGACCCAGGAAGGCCTCAGCAAGGAAGATATTGGCGTGGTGCCCATGGGAATCCCCATGCTGGCTGGCCCGGGCGCGATTTCCACCGTGATGGTGCTGATGGGGCAGGCTTTATGGCGCTGGCAATCGCTGGTGGTGATAGGCGCGATCCTGGCCACCGCGCTGGCGTCCTACTGGATCCTTTCAGGTGCGGACCGGGTAAGTAAATTCCTGGGCGAGACCGGCATCCGGATTCTGGTGCGGATGATGGGCCTGCTGCTCACTGCCATCGCCGTGCAATTTGTGCTGAACGGGCTCAACGAATTGGGCCTAATTCCAAAACCAGTTAACACTGTTTAAATAAATCACGGACTAAAATCAAAATATGATCTCGCCAAGCCGCATCTCCGCATTTCTTTGTTTTGCGTTCGCCGCGTCATCCCAGACGTTGCAAGTGGACCGCTCAGCGGACCCCTGCGTGGACTTCTATCGATACGCCTGCGGCACGTGGCTGGCGAAAAATCCCATACCCGCCGACCAGGCCCGCTGGGGAAGCTTCGATGAACTGGACCAGCGCAACCTGGTTATTCTTCGCGGGATTCTTGATAAAGCATCCGCGCCCGCACCCAATCGCACGGCCCTGGACCAGCAAATGGGCGATTATTACGCGGCCTGCATGGATGAACAAACCATCGGCCGCAAGGGACTGGAACCGCTCCAGCCAGAATTAGACCGGATCGCAGCCATCGCAAACAAGCAACAGCCGTTTCGCGACCAGATCGCGCGCCTGCACCGGGAGGGCGTAAACGCGTTTTTCAGTTTCGATTCCGGTGCCGACTTCAAGGATTCCAACATGAATATCGCGCAGGCTTCGCAAAGCGGATTAGGTCTCCCGGATCGCGACTATTATTTAAAGAACGATGACAAATCGGTCACCC
Organism: Bryobacterales bacterium; assembly: GCA_038212805.1. Lineage (GTDB taxonomy): Bacteria > Acidobacteriota > Terriglobia > Bryobacterales > Bryobacteraceae > JANXQZ01. The sequence goes on from JBBQUE010000093.1 coordinate 1,815, forward strand.
TGCGCCGCCAATATTCTGAGCATATCCGGAAGATGTTCCAGCTTTTGGGCGAGAATATGCAGCAGGCCGAAGCCGGCGCGAAGGCCGTGATAAGTGTCGAGACAGATCTGGCGAAGGCCTCCTTAGACCAGGTTGGCTTGCGCGATCCCCAGAAAACTTACCACAAGATGACGGAGCATGAGCTCTTTTCCATGGCACCTTTCATGGACTGGCCAAAGTACTTCGCGGCCGTAGGTGCCCCGCCAGTAGAGAGCTTGAATGTTGAGTGGCCAAATTTCTTCCGGGGGCTGGAATCAACGGTGGTGCAGCACAGCCTGGACGACCTGAAAAGCTACCTGCGATGGCATCTTGTGCATAGCCGCGCTTCGCTGCTGCCCGCGCCTTACGTTCTGGAAGACTTCGCATTCTTTGGCAAAATTCTAACCGGATCGAAAGAAATGCGGCCGCGTTGGAAACATTGTGTGCAGAAGGTGGATGGCGCGCTTGGAGAAGCTCTGGGCAGAAAGTACGTGGAGGCGACGTTCGGAGAGGAAGGGCGGCGGCGTACGTTGCGGATGGTGGAAGAAATTGAGAAAGCGCTCCGCAAAGACATTGGGCAACTCAGTTGGATGACGCCCGCTACCAAGAAGGAAGCTCTGGTGAAACTGGAAGCCGTCGCGAATAAAATTGGTTATCCGGACCGGTGGCGCGATTACTCCGCGCTCCGTGTGGAGCGTACGGACGCCCTGGGGAATAGCCTGCGGGCCGCGGAGTTCGAAAATCAACGCCGTTTAGGGAAAATAGGCAAGCCGGTGGACCGGACGGAATGGGTGATGACGCCCCCGACGGTGAACGCCTACTACAACCCGGTGGAAAACAATATCAATTTTCCCGCGGGGATAATGCAGCCTCCTTTTTACGATAATAAACTGGACGACGCCGTGAATTATGGCGGTATTGGCGCGGTGGTCGGCCATGAATTAACGCATGGATTCGACGATCAGGGCCGGCAATTCGACTTCAAAGGCAATCTGCGCGACTGGTGGACTCCTGAAGACGCCAAAGAATTTGAGAAGCGCGCCGATTGTTTCGTCAAGGAATACGAGGCTTTCCGTCCGCTCCCCGACATCCACTTGAATGGCCAACTCACCCTGGGCGAAAACACTGCCGACAACGGGGGATTGCGGCTGGCATTCATGGCTCTGATGGACAGCATAGGCGGCAAAACCGTGCCGAAGATCGATGGGTTTACCGCCCAGCAACGCTTTTTCCTGGGTTGGGGACGCATCTGGTGCGAGGCTGCCCGCGATGAGATCACCCGCGTCCTGGTCCAGATCAATCCCCACTCCCCAGGCCGCGAACGGGTGAACGGGGTGGTCTCGAATATGCCTGAATTTCAGGAGGCGTTCGCCTGCAAGGTGGGGCAACCCATGGTGCGGCAACCGGCCTGCCGGGTCTGGTAAAAGCTACTTCTTTTCCTGCAGTTGGGTGTAAAGCCAAGGGACGATGGCACGCAATTCCGCTTCCTGAATCAGTACCAGCGTCCCCGTGGTTTGGCGCGGTGCGTCCACGCCCATGGCCAGCAACATGCGGCCTTGCGGGAGACGGCGCATGCGAAGGCGAAACGTAGGCTGCTTGGCGTCCGGATAGAAATACGTTTTGGTCTCGACTTCCGGGAACAATTCATCCACCGTGCGCTCCGGATCGTAGTTCCGCGTGACGCTGATCAGCGTATTCCCCGCCTTGCGAAAAACCAAAACGTGCGAGAAGTCGTCATGATCGGCCACGGCAATCTGGTATTGCCAACTCACCAGATCCTGGGCGGCATCCGCAACCAGGGCGGGAGCACCTAAGGCGCTGGCCACCTGCTGACGGCTTTCGGTCAGGTCAAACCAGGCGAACGTCCCATCTTTGATGGCCGGGTCGGTCATGGGGCGCGCCTGTGAAAAAAGGGGCCCTGCACTCAGCAGGACCCCCATAATTACAACAGTAAATTGCATGGGATTATTTATTTACCGATCGTTTTAGGATATTTCGCCGACGTAATTACGTCGATCAGTTTGTCGCCGTCACTGGTGTCGTTCGAAAGCGCGGCGGCCATCTTGAAGAAAATATCCGATTCGTCCATATAGCCCGTGAACAAAAACGCGCCCGGCCCCTCAGCGGTTACTGGAACGCTGCTTCCCGTGTGGTCGCCAGTGCGGAAACCAACGGCCAGGCGCCGCAGGCCAGCACCCGAATTGAGCGGATAGCCCGAGTTGGGGTCCAACGTATAAGCTGGGCTGCCAAAGTAGGTAGAGTAAGTGCTGGAGGCCGGATCGCTTGCCGGGCTGGAAGGTACGAAAGTCCCCGGCGTGCCTGCCGCGCCGCCATTATTCGAAGCCGTGGTGCTGCCGTTTACGAAGGGCAATCCGGCGCGGGCGTTCGAAAAGGCATCGCCGTAAACGGTGAAATCCTGGTCGCCGGCCGACGTCTTATAGCTGATTTTTTCGCTCTTGCTCCGGTTGAAATATTCCTCATCGGGAGTGTTGCTCACACCAATGATGCTCATGGATTGATCATGGTCCGCAGTCACCACGATCAACGTATCCCTGCCGGGACGCTTGGCAGCCCACGCGCGGGCCACGCCGACCGATTTATCCAGCTCAATGGTGTCCCAAATCGTGCCAGCGGCCTGGTTGGGGTGCGACTGCTTGTCGATGGAAGCGCCTTCCACCATCAGAATGAACGGCGCCTGGGTGATGGAGGATGACAGAATTTCGATCGCCTTTGCTGTCATCAGGTCCAGCATGGGCTGGTCGGTGAACGTGCCCAGGCTGGGTACTGGCTCAGAGGCCGGACGGGGAAGTTGCAGCTTGTCGTAGGCCACGTCCATGTTTACATCAGCGGCGGTGGCGATGCCATTGCTGGCGGCGGACGGACGCGCCGAGCCCTTGAAAAGACCGATGGTCGGCTGGCCGAAACTGGCGTTCCGCAGTTCGCTGGCGGTGGTGACGTAGCGGTATCCCAGATTTTGGAACTCACCGATCAAGTCGCGTTTGTCGACGCGGCCGGCAGCGGTAAACGGATCGGCTCCGCCACCCAGAATCACTTCGAACGCGGGGCGGCCGTTCAGCATCGGGTTCTCCAGATACTGCCGGGCGATTTCCAGGCGGGCCTGGCGGTAACCCACATAGGCCCCTTCCACGGCGGGCGTGGCGTCCGTGATGGCGGCGGTGGAAACAATGCCGGCGCGGTAGTTATAGCGCCTTTTCAAGTACTGCCACAGATTCTCCACGCGCGGGTTATCGGTGATGAACGGCAGCGTAGCCGCATTCTGCTGGCCGGTGAAGCGCCACCGGCAATCCGTACCGTCGGCCAGGCTGTTGACGGCGTTCAGATAGCTCTTGTTTCCGGTCGCCCAGGCGGTCCCCGTATTGGCGGAATCCGGAACCACGGAATCGGTGCCGTAGGTCATGGACATGCCGCTTACCGGCATTTTATCCATTTCCAGAAGATTATCGAAGAAGCCATCGCGGAATGAATTCTTGCCGTTCGAATCGACGATGGACCGCGAGACCAGGCGGGCGGCATCGCGGTACGCCGTACCCATGGCATCCCCAATGAAAAGGATAATGTTACGGCGCTGCGTCAGGTTCAAATCAAAAGGACGGACCGTCACGGAGCGGCTGTCGGTAACGCTTGCGCCGCCGGCTGTCAGCGAAGCAATCACTTTGATGTCGCCGGGAACGTTGAGCGTTTGCAGGTCGGCCCGGATAACCCAGTCCGAGGTGTCGTCGCAATCCAACAGGGCCTTCACCGGCGCGGAAAACTTCGAGGTGAGGTCGACATCGCCGGCGGTGACTTTCAGATTGCCGACCGCGTCGGCATTGCGGACTTCCAGAACCAGGTCAAACTGTTGGCCTTGCAGAAGGCGCGTACGCTCTGGAAGAAGAATGCGCACATTCGGCGCTAAGGTCTGAGCCAGGAGTGAGGTCGATAGCGCCAACGCAAACAGAGTGACGCGGATGAAACCGTTCGATATCAAGAGTGTGGCCCCTTAAGGATTTTGGTGAATACGCCTAATCCTAGTAGGGGCGTGTCTCGTTCAGACAAATATTAGCAGAACATTGTGTTACAGCGGCCCCAAGAGATGCTTGAGGCCGCGGTAGTTTCGATTACTTCTTCACTGGAATGGTTGCTGTGTCCTGGCTTTTTGTGCCGCCGACGGTCAGCACTACGGGCAGGTTTCCGTCTCCCAACGTTGCGGGCAGGCGCACATTAATTTGATACAGTCCGCTGATGGATCCGGGCGTCAATCCCACATACAGCAGGTCGGCGTCGGCCACCGTGATGCCACCGATGGTCAAGGTGGAGCTCCCGGTTAAACGGGAAACCGCTGTTGCCAGATCCCCCGAAGCAACTGCCGGATTGGTAGGTCCAAAACCCGTTCCGTACAAGGTAATGATTTCCCCCGGCTGGGCTGCGCGCGCGCTTTGCACCACCGACGGATCCGCCACCAGGTCCGGTTTGCCCGCGAATTGCGCCGCTATGCTCTTGCCATTGAAAGTGAAGAACCCCGGACCGGCCGCGATCAATTGCGCCATGGCCGTGTCGCTGGCTAATGCCCCCGGCAAGTCGGGATTGGCAATCACCTTCACCGAGACAGGTCCCAGTGTTCCCGTGTTTGGAACCTGCACGTTGATCTGGTCGCCTTGAATATAGGTGATCGGCGCGCGCTTCCCATCCACCTCCACCGCAACGCAGGCCAATTGCTTCGGGAATGCATTTCCACTCGAAATTAAATCGTCCTCGCCCACCACACGCTTGGCTCCAGCGGCGGTGAAACTCGCTCCGAATATTGTGATCAACGCGTTCGATGCCATGGAATTGCCGAACGAGGCGGCGTTCACTACCGATTTAATCGAGGGCTTCACCGCGTTTTCGCAGGCCGCCGAAATAACCCGGCGCGTGGTGTAGATACGGTCTCCGGTCAAATTCCCGTCATTATTTGCCGCGTTCCCAGCGGCATAAAAGACAATATCCCCCATATTTGTTGCGGGCGGGGTCCATTCCACCGTAAACGTGAACCCTGCTCCCGCCGCGGTCACCGGCGCGCTTTTGTGTTCCGGGAATTCCAGCGCCCCGTTACAAGGGGCATCCTGGGCCGGGGTGGTGTCGCATCGCACCCGCACCACATCGTTGAAGGTGAAGGTTCCCGCCTGAATTGCCGGATTGCTCACTAGCCTGGCAGTAATCTGGAAACCCCACCGCAGCGCTTCGGGATGGTTCACGCTCACACTGATCGTCTGTTTTACGCCTGGAGCGTAACTGGCTGCGCTGATCGCAACACTACCGTTGGGGTCGGAGTTCGCAGCGCCGAAGGTGCGGTGGCACACGCTGCAATTGAGGCCGCCATCAATGGGCGCGCCAGTCCTTTTTATAGGCGGCCCCGTGCTGAAAGCAAACATCGCAATGGGGGTCATGGCAAGCAGGGCAAACAGTACGGAGGTGACGTGTTTTCTCATGGCTCTTAAAATGATAAGTGAAGCGCGCACCCCGGTATTCTCTGAGTTGTAAATATCTTGTAAAAAATACCCGATTCTTAGTTCTGATAGTACCGCTACTTAACCAAGGGAGAAATTTCTGACGAATGCTGAGAAATATTAACCATTCCGCCACCTATGAAGAATGCGACGTCCGCGCTTGGGATTGTTAGTCCTCGTGCTGGCTAGTCTAGTGCTGGCGGGCTACGCCCTAATACGGCGCTCCCGCGTGCAGCCGGTTACAGGAAAGGTGATCAAGCTCGAAGACTCCTGCCGTTGCGGGCGGACACCCTAGAGAGCAATCGGCTACCCTGTGGGCATGTTGTTCGCGCGCCTAGTTGAAACGTCTATCAAGGTTACGGCCACCCCCAGCCGGTTGGCAAAAACCGAATTACTTCGGATTTTTCTCAGCCAACTGGTCCCGTCTGAAGTGCACATTGCCGTGGCTTACCTCTCCGGCCAAACGCTGCAAGGCAAGATTGGCGTTGGCTATAGCGCCTTGCGCGAAACCCGGCCGCCGCCCGCGCTCTTAGCCACCCTATCCCTATCCGCGGTCCACCAGACCCTTGACTTGATCGCCGGCGCGTCCGGTACGGGATCAGCCCGCACGCGGATGGAACTACTGCACTTATTATTGAGCCAGGGAACCACGCCCGAACAGCAGTTCCTTGCTCGCCTGCTAACGGGCGAACTCCGGCAGGGTGCACTCGAAGGCATCATGCTCGATGCATTGGCCCGGACCTCCGGCGTTCCCCTGGAAAGAGTCCGCCGCGCCGCCATGTTGGCCGGTAGTCTTACGGCCATAGCCCGCCCGCTATTTGAAGCGGGGGAAGCCGGCCTGAGCCAGTATGACGTGCGCGTGTTCCGGCCCATGCAGCCCATGCTGGCGCAAACGGCGGAAGACGTAACCGAAGCTCTATCGGAGTTGGGCCAAGCCGCGTTGGAGTACAAACTAGATGGCGCTCGCATTCAGGTACACCGTTCGGGAGACCAGGTAGCCGTGTTTTCCCGTGGACTGAATGATGTTACCTTGGCCGTCCCGGAGGTGGTGGAAGCCGTCCGGTCCTTACCCGGCCGCGATCTGATTCTGGACGGCGAGGTGATCGCTTTGCATCCCGATTCCCGGGCGTTGCCCTTTCAGACCACCATGCGCCGCTTTGGCCGCAAGCTGGATGTCGA